>CAIYXG010000162.1 GCA_903930035.1 uncultured Actinomycetes bacterium
CCCGGTCACCAGCAGGAGCTGGCGGTGGAGCGCGACCTCCAGGCCGACCGCGGCGAACGGGTCGGCGGACTGCACGGCCTCGACGAGCGACTCGACGACCAGGTCGGCGAGGCGGTCAGGGTGGCCGGCGGTGACGTCCTCGGCGACGAGCAGGCAGGCCATCACGCACCTCCCAGCTGCCGGGGCGACAGGTGGGTCACCCGGCCGACCCGGTCGAGCGGCTCGGGCGGCACGTCCGCCGGGAGCACCACCTCGACCGCGATCTTCCGCTCCCGCAGCGCGGCGACCAGACCGGCCTGCGGCTCGGCGACGTAGCCGTCCGTCACCACCACGATGCTCGTGGTCGTGGGGTCGTCCAGCGCGTGCGACAGGACGCAGTCGATGTCGGTGCCAAAGGTGGTGTTGAGCTCGCCGTCGCGCAGGGACTCGAGCGGGAGCGGCTCGACCTCGGTCGAGAACTGCCAGACCCGCGCCAGGCCGCGCGCCGCGTAGGCCGTGAGCGGTCCCAGGAAGTCCAGGAGGTAGTCCGCCATGGACCCCGACACGTCCAGGTACACCTGCGCGGTGCCCGGCGGCTCCGTGGTGGTGGTCCGGACCTCCGTCCGGTGGTCGTGCAGGAGCGACCGGAGGCCCAGCCGGTGGCGCGCCAGCCGGCGCCGGTCGTGTCGGCTGGGCAGGACCGAGGTGGTCCCGACCTGCAGTGTCGACACCGACGTCGACCGGTCGCCCCCGGGCGCAGGCCGGCAGGCCCGCCGGAGCACCGACTCGAACTCCCGCGACACCCGACGGGGGTCCGGACGCTCGACCAGCAGGCGGTGGGGGCGCGACCCGGTGCCCGGCTGCTCGGCCGTGAGCGGCCCCACCACCCAGGAGTCGACCATCTCGCGCAGGGCCGGGCCCAGCAGGTCGCCGTCCACCACCGACGAGTAGTCGGCGTCGGCGGCGTCGTGGTTGCCGAGCAGCACCGGGTCGCCGCCGTCCCCCTCGGCCGACTCGTGGTCGACGTCGTCGTTGCGGAGCAGTGCCAGCACGTCGGTCCAGTGGGGCATGGCGTCCGTGCCGGTCTGGTAGAGCTGGCGCAGGACCGCGTTCGTACCCTCAGGGCCGGGACCGCCGAACTGGGGACGCTCCGGCCACCCGGCGGGCGGGCGCAGGAGCCGCTCGGGGAACTGGTCAGCGGCGTAGATCCGGTCGAAGAAGCCGCGGTACTCCGGTCCGGGGAACTGGCGGGCCAGGCCGGCGTTGATCACGGCGTCGAAGGCGATGTTGTGGGCCCGGGTCGGCCGGGGGTAGAGCCGCGTGTGGGCCAGCAGCACGTGCCACAGCTCGTGCATCACCAGCAGGAACAGGTGCTCGTCGCTGCGGCAGTACTCGGCGACGAAGTCCGGGTTGACGCGGAGCCGGCTGCGGACGCCGCAGGTGACCGCGGCGGTGTCGACCCGGTCGGTGACCTCGATGCCGAGCAGGCCGACGAACGTCTCCATCTCGAAGGTCCCGCCGGGGAGCGAGCCCACCAGCCGGGCCAGGACCCGGTCGGCGTCGGTCGGTGTGCAGAGGGTCATCGTCGGTTCCTTTCGTGGACCAGCTGGACCAGTCGTGGGTCGTCGGTGCACCACCCCAGGTCGGAGGGGTGGAAGTAGAGGTCGGTGAGCTCGAAGCTCGAGTGCAAGAGGCCCTGACGGTTGCGGCACAGGACGTTGGCGGTGACCGCCGCGTCGGTGCAGACCACGTCGTCCTGGACGCCGGAGTCCGGCAGGATCGAGATCGGGTGCAGCACGACGGCGCCGCGCAGTCCGAACTCCTCCCAGGCGGCGTCCAGGCCGGCGCGGCGGGCGTCGTCGAGCGGCGGCCCGGTCCGGGACCAGAGGAAGCTCACCCAGCGGGGCCGCAGGACCGGCACCGCGTAGGGGACCGCAGTACGGGGGGTGCCACGCATGCCGGTCCCTCAGCCCTCGACGCCGAAGGTGTCGCACCACTCGAGGAACTGTGCGAGCTGCTCGGGCCAGTCGTCGAAGATGGTCAGCCACATACGGCAGCCCTGGAGGAACGCCCGCTCCAGGTTGGACCGGGGGCTGTCGTCCAGGCCGGCGCAGTAGGCCTCGATGGCCCGCACGCGGTCGAGCTGGGCCCCCTGCGGCACGCCCCGTGAGCCGACGCTCGGCGTCAGGATCTGCCGCGCCGACTCGACGAGCGGTCCCCACGACGCCGGGTTGAGCGGACGGTCGGCGAACACCCGGGTGAAGACGAAGGCGAGGCCGTCGGTCAGTGGCGTGGTGCGCTGGCCCCCGACGGCGCGCAGCGCCAGCCGCCCGAGCAGGTCGTCGTCGACGCCGAGCTCCACGCCGAGCTGCACGCGGCGCACCAGGTCGGGCTCGTCCAGGAGCTGGCGGAGCACCCCGCCCTCGTCCACCACCGCCAGCTCCCACGCCTGCTTGTGGGCGGCGACAACCTGGGCGGTCGGCGGGGTGACGAGCGACGCGCGCTGCGGGAGCGCGTGCAGCAGCGCCAGCTCGGCACTGGTCTCGAGCGACGCGTCCTCGTCGCCGGCGACGAGCCGCGCCCCGTGTACCGCGCACACGGCCTTGAGCAGGATCCGGGCCCGGCGGGGGCTCAGCGTCACCTCGGCCTGGTCGAGCTGGTCGACGAGCGTGACCACGTAGTTGGCGACGGCCTCGCCGTGGAGACCCTCGACCGCCTCGGCCGCCGCAGCCGCTGCGGCCACCAGCTCGGCGAGCGGCGGCGGGCCGCCGTCCCCGGGTGGCGTCTCCGGGTCGGCACCGGTGCCGGCCGGCGCCGGAGGCGGCGCACCGTCGCGCACGAGCCGGACGCGGTCGTCGCGGGAGAGCTGTCGCCACCCCGGCACCGGCACCACGAACCAGAAGCGGTCGGCCAGGGCGTCGTCGAGCTCCTCGACCCCCAGGTAGGTCTGGCCCTCCGACTCGCCCGGCGGGTTGATGGCCGCCCAGCGGTGCCGGAGTCGGGGCAGCTCCTCGCCTGCGAGCCGACGCTCGTGCACGAGCGGGAACAGCTTGTTCTGCAGGTCGGGCCGGCAGCGGTTGACCTCGTCGAGGAACAGGAACTCGGCGTCCCAGACTGCGCCGGCGGTGCCCAGGTACTGGAGGCTCAGGCCGTCGTCGGCCGGCACCGGGATGCCGACCAGGTCGTCGTAGTTGAGGAGCGACGCGTTGTAGTGCCGCAGTTCCGAGCCCAGCGCGCCAGCCACCCGCTCGGTCACGAGCGACTTGGCCGTGCCGTGCGCGCCGACCAGCAGGAGCGGCGCCTCGAGCGCCAGCGACGCCAGCAGCACCGGGTCCAGCTCCTGCCAGCCGTGGAGGCCGAGCTCGGTGCTGAGCGACCGTGGCTCGGCGGTGGCCGTGGTCCGTCGTGGGCGGGCGGTCCGGGTGGACCGGCGGGTGCGGGTGGGGGTTGCCATGTGTGTTCCGTTTCCGGACCAGCACCGACGGCGCCTGCACCTCCACAGCGGCCGGTCACCGGTGGAGCCGGTGGACCGTCCATGACACTTCGTTGCCCGTGAGGGCCTCATCCCACTGTGGAGTGGCAGGCACCTTGGGTGTCAGTCCCAGGTTGCCGGGCCCGCCGCAGCAGGCCGCTCGTGATGAATGGTGGGACCGTAGCCGGAGGGTCCGACACGGGCACCGGGAATTTCCCCCGCACGACCCGACCTCGTCGCATGTCGGGGGTTGGGCCTACCCTGACCATGAGTTCCACAGGGACGAGGACCCAGAGAGGAGGGGCCGGGACCATGCCATCTTCCAGCGCGCGACGCTTCCGGGCCGCCTGGTACCCCGACCCCTACACCAACGGGTCCCAGCTGCGCTGGTACGACGGCAACGCCTGGACCGAGCACACCTACGCCACCGCTGCCCCGTCGGCGCTGCCGGTCGCCCAGGCCCGGGCCGAGGCCACCACCATCACCGTCTACAAGCGGTCGCCGGACCACGCCTTCCACTTCATCATGACGATCTGCACGGGCGGTGCCTGGCTGCCGGTGTGGATCATCGCCGCCCTCTGGCCGCGGCGCACCCGGGTCGTCGAGCGGACCGTCCGCAGCTGACGCCGCTCAGG
>CAIYXG010000163.1 GCA_903930035.1 uncultured Actinomycetes bacterium
CGCCGCACCTCCACGAGGTGTCGGCCACGGCGGTGCGGGCCGGCCGTGACGAGTGGCGGGCCGTCGGGTGACGCTCGTCCTCGTGGCCCTGGCCGTGGTGGCGGTGGCTGCGGTCCGCGAGCTGGTCCGCTGGCGCGGACGGCGCTGGCACGCGCACGGGCCCCGGGGGGACCAGCCGGACCCGGGCCAGGACTGACCTGGTCGCCGCTAGCGGGCAGGGGTGACCTTCTGGACCAGCTCGTGCTCGTGGCCGGTCAGGATCTTGGACGCCAGCGCGGTCCCGCCGGCGAGGACCGCCACGCCGGCGAGCGGCGCCACGAGCGCCACGAGGGCCGTCAGCCCGGGCGACCGCAGCGACGCCCACCACACGGCGAGGCCCACCGGGACCGAGACCACGGCGAGGGCGACCATGTCGATGGCCAGGATCCCGCCCGCCAGGCAGCCCTGGCCGGTGTCGCCGGCGGCGAACGGGTTGGGGCTGTCCGGGACCGAGAACGGTGCGGCCGCCGCGCTGGCGACCGACGCCCCCGCCGCCAGCAGCATCGACCCCAGCGCCAGCAGGAGCCCGGCGGGCACCCAGCGCCAGCCGCCCGAGACTGCGGCGAGCGACAGGACGAGCGCCAGGGCCGGGACGGCCATGGTCACCACCGAGGTCGCCGCCTTGCCCCGGGCGAGCGTGCGGCCGTCGGCACCGGCCATGACCTCCATCCACAGCGCCGGGCCGTCGAACCCGAAGGTGTTGTTGGCCTCGAACAGCACGGCGAAGTGCAGGAGTCCGGCGGCCAGGACGATGCGGCCGTCCGGGTTGCCGGCGAGCACCGGGCCGAGCACGAGCGCGCCGACGCCGACCACAAAGGCGACCACGGAGTTCACGGCCTCCCGGGGGGTCCGGACCTTGGTCCGCATGGTGCGTGCCGTGACGGCGAACGGCGCCGAGCCGGGCAGCAGGGCCAGCACCCCGGCGCGGACCCCGTCCTCGCCGGTGCGGATCCGCCGGGTGTCGGCGCCGGGCCGCGACGGCGAGATCGAGAGCCGGTGGGTCGTGGCCGTGTGGGCCACCCACAGGAGCGGGAGCCATGCGACGCCGAGCAGCAGGTGGACCAGTGCCGCCGACGGCCGGGTGGCGGCCAGGCCGAGGGCGCGGCCGAGCTGGCCGGGCGGCGTCCACTCGAACTTCCGGGCGAGCTCGGCCCAGCTGCTGCGGTCCCACCTCGAGAGGCTGTTGGCGGCGAACTGGGCCGTGAACCAGACCGCCAGGCTGGCCAGCGCGGCCAGGGTCTGGGCGACCTGGCGGAACCGGCCGATGGCCAGGACCCCGAGGGCGTTGGCGGCCGTGCGGCTCACGAGCAGGAGCGTGGCCCACCACGCCACCACCACCAGCGCGACCACCACGACGGTGAGCAGGGTCGGCCGGCCCCAGCCCAGCCCGAGGCCGATGCCGGAGATGCCGGCCATGAGCGCCGGCGGGCCGAGCAGCGCGGCGGCCAGCGTGGCCGTCCCGAACTCGTGCGCCGTCAGCGGCTCCCCGGCCAGGTTGCGGACGTCGATCGTGGTCTCCACCCCCGCCGCCGCCGCCAGCAGGCCGATGCCCAGCACCAGGACCGGCAGCAGCACCACCACGATCTCGTCGCCCGCCACGAAGGCCCGCCCGAGCGTGGCGAACACGGCGAGGCCGAACACGCCGAGGGCCACCGAGAACACGAGCGCCAGCAGGGTCTGCACCCGCTCATTCTGCAGCTTGTTGTGGATGCGGGCGGAGAGGATGTCGGGCAGCACCCGCATGCCGCGCTGGGGGGTGCGGCCGGTGTCGCGCAGTTCGCCCGAGACGATCTGAAGCGGCTGGCCCTCCAGGGCCTGCGCCAGGGCGGCGAAATACTCCTCCAGGGAGGCCTGCCGGAACGTGTAGTGCTCCGGCGCGCGCTGGTTGGCCAGCGCCAGCACCG
>CAIYXG010000164.1 GCA_903930035.1 uncultured Actinomycetes bacterium
CGACGCATCTCGGTGGAAGGAAGGCGCAGGGTGGCGAAATCGCCCTCCTTCGCAACCAGCTGCACCGAGGCGCCGGCGCTGCGAGCCATCTTGCCGCCGCCGCCGACGTGGAGCTCAACGTTGTGCACGACGGTACCGACCGGGATGTAGCGGAGCGGCAGCGCATTGCCGGGACGGATGTCCGCGGCCGGCCCCGACGAGACCGTCTGGCCGACCTCGAGACCCGCCGGCGCCAGGATGTAGCGCTTCTCACCGTCCAGGTAGTGCAGCAGCGCGATGCGACAGGTGCGGTTCGGGTCGTACTCGATGGTCGCGACCTTGGCCGGCACGCCGTCCTTGTTGCGCTTGAAGTCGATGACGCGGTACTGGCGCTTGTGACCGCCACCCTTGTGGCGGGCCGTCTTGCGACCGTAGGAGTTGCGGCCACCGGTGTTGGTCTTCTTCGCGAGGAGCGACTTCTCCGGGCGATCGGTGGTGAGCTCGGAGAAGTCCGAGACCGTCTGGAAGCGACGGCCGGCGCTCGTGGGCTTACGACGACGAAGAGCCATGACTCACGCCCCCTCGAACAGGTCGATCGAGTCGCCCTCGGCGAGGGTGACGATGGCCCGCTTCTGGTCGGTGGTGGAGCCGAAGGTGTTGGAGCGCCGGTTGCGGCGGCGCTTGCCCTTGCGGTTCAGCGTGTTGACGCTCGAGACCTTCACGCCCGGCCAGATGGCCTCGACGGCGTCACGGATCTCGGGCTTCGAGGCGTCCGGTGCGACCACGAAGGTGAACACGCCGCTGTCGAGCAGCCCGTAGGACTTCTCGCTCACGACCGGGCGGATGATGACGTCGCGGGGGTCCTTCACGATGCGGCCTCCTCGGACTCGGCGCCGGCGGCCGGGTCGGCCGTCGGCAGGGTGCTGGTGGTGAACACGACGTAGTCGTTCACCAGCACGTCGTAGGTGTTCAGCTGCCCGGCCGAGAGCACGTGGACCTCGGGCAGGTTGCGGAAGCTCTTCTGGGTGACCACGTCGTCGTGCTCGACGACCACGAGGACCCGGCCCGTCACGCCCAGGGCGCTCAGCGCCGCCCTGGCGTCCTTGGTGCTCGGGGCGTCGAAGTCCCAGCCGGCCACCACGACGACCTTGTTCTCGGCCGCGCGGTCCGACAGCGCCGAGCGCAGGGCCAGCCGCTTCATCTTCTTGGGCGTCCGCTGCGCGTAGCTGCGGGGCTTGGGGCCCAGGGCGATGCCGCCACCGCGCCACTGCGGGGCACGGATCGACCCCTGGCGGCCGCGGCCGGTGCCCTTCTGCTTGAACGGCTTGGCGCCGCCACCGGCCACCTCGGCACGGGTCTTGGTCGACTGCGTGCCCGCACGCCTCGCGGCGAGCTGGGCCGTCACGACCTGGTGCATCACCGGCACGTTGGGCTCGATGCCGAACACGGCGTCGTCGAGCTCGACGGTCCCCTGCTCACCACCGGAGCGGGTCCGGACCTTCACGTTCGCCATCAGGCCGCACCCCCGGCGACCCGCTGGCCGCCCTTGATCGCGTCACGCACGAGCACCAGCCCGCCACGGGGACCGGGCACGGCGCCACGGACCAGCACGACCTGCTGCTCCGCGTCCGCCCGGACGACCTCGAGGTTGAGCGTGGTGACCTGCGCGGCACCCATGCGACCGGCCATCCGGACGCCCTTGAACACGCGGGCCGGCGTGGCGCACTGCCCCACCGCACCCGGCTTGCGGTGCACGCGGTGCGCACCGTGCGAGGCCGGCTGGCCCTTGAAGTTGTGACGCTTCATGGTGCCGGCGAAGCCCTTGCCCTTGGACACGGCCGTCACGTCGACGAGCTGGCCGGCCTCGAACACGTCGGCGGCCAGCTCCTGGCCGACCTCGAACTCTGAGACGTCCTCGAGGCGCAGCTCGACGAGCCCCACGCCGGGCTCGACGCCGGCGGCCTCGAAGTGGCCGGCCTTGGGACGGCTGAGCTTGCGGGCGTCCTTCTGCCCGTAGGTCACCTGCAGCGCTGCGTACCCGTCACGCTCGGCGGTGCGGATCTGCACCACCCGGACCGGGGAGACGCGCAGCACGGTGACCGGCACGACGACGTTGTCGTCGGTCCAGACCTGGGTCATGCCCAGCTTCTCTCCTACCAGTGCCTTCTTCGCCATGTCGGCTGTTCCTTCGGTGATCGGTGGCGGAGTCACCCGCCACTCACGCGAACGCTCCGCACGGGCGAGCCCGGCGGAGCGGCGATTCGGTTGTGCCGTGGGGTAACCGGTGGTCGGCCACGGACGTCGGTTTTCAGGGCTCCCCCGGCCAGCGACGGCCGGTCGGGGGGACCGGATCCGGAACGGTGAGACCTTTCCGGACGACCGGGAGACCCTAGGGCAGGCGGTCTCCCGCCCGCAAAAGAAGCCCCGGCCGGGTCGGCCGACCTATGCGTTCTGGATCTTGATCTCGATGTCGACGCCGGCCGGGAGGTCCAGGCGCTGGAGCGAGTCCACCGTCTTGGGGGTCGGGTCGATGATGTCGATGAGCCGCTTGTGGATGCGCATCTCGAAGTGCTCGCGGGAGTCCTTGTCCTTGTGGGGGGACCGGATCACCGTGAAGCGGTGCTTGCGGGTGGGGAGCGGGATCGGGCCCCGGACCGACGCCTGCGTGCGGGTCACGGTCTCCACGATCTTCTTTGCGGACTGGTCGATGATCTCATGGTCGTACGCCTTGAGGCGGATGCGGATCTTCTGCTCTGCGGCCATGCGGGCCCTCCCTGCTGCGGCGCCGACGGACGGCGCCCTGGTGGTGATCATCGACTGTCAAGAAACGGCGCCCCGGAGGGCGCACGGAGACGATAGACGCCGCGGCCGGGGCCGTGCCAAGTCGACCGGGCGTCAGCGGCGCAGCCGGGCTCGCAGCTCCCGGCGCACCACCGGCAGCGAGAACCGGCGCACGTTGCCGTCGACCAGCGTCACCCCGCCCACCGCCGAGAGGGTGTGGAGGCCGTCGGGGAACGGGCCCGCGGGGTCGGGCGAGATGACGGCGACCTCGGTCTGTGCGTAGCCGTCCGGGTCCAGGCGGTCGACGCGGACGATCCCGACGGCCGCCCCGTACCGCGGCGAGCAGCGCTGCACCGGCCGGTAGAGCACGCCCTCGTGGACGAACGGGGTGCCGGCCCCGCGGGCCCCGTTGACGTCGACGACGAGCGGGTCGCACGCGTGCGGCAGCCACGGCCCCTCGAAGCGGTCGGCGTACCAGGCCCGGAGCGACGTGTTGGAGCCACGGTCCCGGTCGGTCCCGAAGAGCCACCACCGGCCCTCCCACCGGACCACCGTCGGGTCCAGCACCGCCAGGTCGGCCACGAGCACGAGCGGGTCGCCGAGCTGCAGCGTCACCGGGTCGAACCGGTAGGCCCGGACCTCCTTCGAGCCGGCGTTCTCGGGCAGGCACCAGAGGCCGTCGGTGGTCCCCTCCCCCGCGACCTCCACCAGGGCCGGGTAGGACGCGTGGTGCTCGAACCGCACCACCTCGGTCGGCCCGTCCACCGGCGCGGAGGACGAGCCGGCGGGGGCCGACCAGCGGATGGCCGAGACCACGCCGTGGTTGCCGGCGTGGTCGTAGTCCTCCACGAGCATGAGCAGGTCGTCCCCGACCATCACCCCGGCGGGGTCGGCGACGTAGCGCTCCTTCTCCGGCAGGCGGGGGAGCCAGCGGACGCCGGACACGTCCTGGTCCTCGAGCAGCGTGTGGATCGGCCGGTCGAGCACGCCCACGTTCCAGCGGTCGCCACGGAGGATCCCGTCGGCCTGGCGGACGGCGTTGGCCGCACCCATGCGGAGCAGTGCCGTCGCCAGCGCCCGCCAGCCGGGCGGCCGGTAGAGGGGCGCCGTCGACGCGCTCGGCGGGGCGTCCACCGCACCGGGGCCGTCGGCCAGCACGCGGCGCGCGACCTGTGCCGGCAGCCCGGCGGCGCCCAGGTACGACTGGTCGCGGTTGCGCCGGTAGCTCTGCGGGACCGTGGAGAACGCGGCCCGGGCCAGCGGCACGCCGCCGTCGAGGCGGTCGGTGAGGCGCTGCAGCAGGACCCCGCTCACCGGGTCGCCCTGGGCCAGCTCCCAGAAGCACGGCGGGCCCCCGCGGACCACCCGCTCGTCGTCGTGGTGGAACGACCAGATGCCGAGCGGGGCCACGTCGAGCACCTCGCCGCGGACCATGCCGAACCCGAGCCGGAGCAGCATGTCGGGACGCGCCGCCCGGACGGCGTCGAGCGCCTCGTCGGGGAACTCCTGCCAGTGGCCCTCGGTGCGGACCACCACGTCGACCTGGGGCACGCCCTCGAACCGGGCGGTGCAGTCGACCGGGCGCAGCGCGACGGACCGGCGGGCCGCGGCGCGGTTGAAGACGGTCCAGGCCAGGCGGCCGGCCGACCAGAGCTCGCGGGCCGAGGGCCGGGGGGCCGGCGGTGCGGCGTCGCGGACGACCAGGACCAGCCGGGCGCCGTCGACCTGGGCGAGCGCGTCGAGCACCTCGGCCTGCCACCTCGGCAGCGTGGTGCCCGCCACCATGACGCCCCATCGCAGTTCGTCCACCGCACCAACCTAGGGGCGGCCGGGCGGCTTGCCACCCGGTCGCCCGCGCCGGGCCGCTTGCACCCCGGACGCGCCACGGCCCGCCTGCTGCCAGGCGGGCCGTGCGCAGACTGCGACGAGGTCGGGGCTACTTGAGGATCTTGGTGACCCGGCCCGCACCCACGGTCCGACCACCCTCACGGATCGCGAACCGCAGACCCTCGTCCATCGCGATCGGCGCGATCAGCTCCACCGACATCTCGGTGTTGTCGCCCGGCAGGCACATCTCCGTGCCGTCCGGCAGCGTGATCGTGCCCGTCACGTCGGTCGTCCGGAAGTAGAACTGCGGCCGGTAGTTCGACATGAACGGCTTGTGCCGGCCACCCTCCTCCTTCGTCAGCACGTACACGTTCGCCTCGAAGTTCGTGTGCGGCGTGATCGACCCCGGCGCCGCGAGCACCTGGCCACGCTGCACGTTCTCCTTGTCGATGCCACGCAGCAGCGCACCGATGTTGTCGCCCGCCTGGCCCTCGTCGAGCAGCTTGCGGAACATCTCCACGCCCGTGCACGTCGTCTTCTGCGTGTCGCGCAGACCCACGATCTCGATCTCGTCGCCGGTGTGGATCACACCCTGCTCGACCTTGCCCGTCACCACGGTCCCACGGCCCGTGATCGTGAACACGTCCTCGATCGGCATCAGGAACGGCTTGTCGAGGTCGCGCTCGGGCTCCGGCACGTACTCGTCGACCTTCGCCATCAGCTCCATCACCGCGTCCTGCGCCGCCGAGTCGCCCTCGAGGGCCTTCAGCGCCGAGACGTGCACCACCGGGCAGTCGTCGCCGTCGAACTCGTACTCGCTGAGCAGCTCACGGACCTCCATCTCGACGAGCTCGAGGAGCTCCTCGTCGTCGACCATGTCGCACTTGTTCAGCGCCACCACGATCGCCGGCACACCCACCTGACGGGCCAGCACCACGTGCTCACGCGTCTGGGGCATCGGCCCGTCGGTCGCCGCGACCACCAGGATCGCACCGTCGACCTGCGCCGCACCCGTGATCATGTTCTTGATGTAGTCCGCGTGGCCCGGCATGTCGACGTGCGCGTAGTGACGGCCCTCCGTCTCGTACTCCACGTGCGACACGTTGATCGTGATGCCACGCTCACGCTCCTCCGGCGCCTTGTCGATGTTCTCGAACTCCGTGAACGAGTTCCCCGGCACACGGTCGGCCAGGGTCTTCGTGATCGCCGCCGTCAGCGTCGTCTTCCCATGGTCGATATGACCCATCGTCCCCACGTTCACGTGAGGCTTGTTCCGCTCGAACTTCTCCTTGGCCATGACGGCCCTCCCTGCTGCTCCGTGCCCTCGACGGGCTGGTTGTGTGCCCCGGACGGGACGTGAGTAGTGGCGGTCAGACTCGAACTGACGACCCCTCGATTATGAGCCGAGTGCTCTCACCAACTGAGCTACGCCACCCTGCAACGGGCCCGTCGGGCCGGGCTGGTGGCAGCCCGGCGGCGACGGATCCGGCGCGAGCCCCCTGTCAGAATCGAACTGACGACCTTTTCCTTACCATGGAAACGCTCTGC
>CAIYXG010000165.1 GCA_903930035.1 uncultured Actinomycetes bacterium
CCCCGTTCCTGCAGCCCGACCTGGTGTGGGACTTCCGCCTGCCCCGCGTGCACTCGATCTCCACCTCGGGCCACAAGTACGGCCTGGTGTACCCGGGCGTGGGCTGGGTGGTCTGGCGCACCGCCGACCTGCTGCCCGAGGACCTGGTGTTCCACGTCTCCTACCTGGGTGGCGACATGCCGACGTTCGGACTGAACTTCTCCCGGCCCGGGGCCCAGGTGCTCCTGCAGTACTACACGTTCGTCCGCTACGGCCGCGAGGGGTTCCGCAATGTCCAGCAGGCCGCGCAGGACTCGGCAGTGTTCCTGTCGT
This sequence comes from uncultured Actinomycetes bacterium, assembly GCA_903930035.1. Lineage (GTDB taxonomy): Bacteria > Actinomycetota > Acidimicrobiia > Acidimicrobiales > Microtrichaceae > CAJANQ01. The sequence goes on from CAIYXG010000165.1 coordinate 313, forward strand.
CGGCCATCGGCGCCATGCCGCAGTTCGAGCTGCTGTCCGACGGCACCGACCTGCCCGTCTTCGCGTGGGAGCTGGCGCCCGGCGAGCGGCACTGGGACCTGCACGACCTGTCCCGCGCGCTTCGAGAGCGTGGCTGGCTGGTGCCGGCCTACCCGCTCCCGCCGGACTGCGAGGACCGCACCATCATGCGGGTCGTGGTGCGCGCCGGCTTCTCGCCGGACCTGGCCCGGCTGCTGCTGGCGGCCGTGGAGCAGTCGGTGGCGTGGCTGGAGTCGCTCGAGGCCCCGCTCCCGCGGGCGGCCGACCACCCGCCGACCTACCACCACTGACCGTCCCCCCGAGGACCGCCCGTGCCCGCAGCGCCCCGCCGCTAGCCTGCCGGAGCCCCTCGACCCCAGGTGACCCGTGGAACGATTCGGTTTCGTCGGCCTGCCCAACGCAGGCAAGTCCTCCCTCTACAACGCCCTCGCTGGCGGCGGCGCGCTGGCCGCCCCGTACGCGTTCGCGACGGTCGAGCCCAACGTGGGCGTGGCCAAGGTCCCCCGACACCCGGCTCGACCAGCTGGCCGTCATGAGCCAGACCAAGCAGGTCGTCCCCGCCGCCGTGCAGTTCGTGGACATCGCCGGCCTGGTCGAGGGCGCCGCCCAGGGCGAGGGTCTGGGGAACCGGTTCCTCTCCCACATCCGCGAGGTCGACGCCATCGTCTTCGTGCTGCGGGCCTTCGAGGACCCCGACGTCCCCGGCTCGCACGACCCGGTCGAGCAGCTGGGCACGCTCGAGGTCGAGCTGGTCTACGCCGACCTGGAGTCGGTCGAGAAGCAGGTCGAGAAGCGGCGGAAGGCCGCCCGGGCCGACAAGTCGCTCGCCGACGAGGTGGCGGCGATGGAGGCGGCGCTCGGCCACCTGCAGGCCGGCACGCCGCTCTACCGGGCCGACCTGACGCCGGAGCAGCGGACCCTGCTCAAGCCGTTCTTCCTGCTGACCGCCAAGCCCGCCATGGCCCTGGTCAACCTCGACGAGTCGCAGCTCGAGGACCCCGAGCCGCTGCTCGAGCCGGTCCGGCAGGCGATGGGCACCATCGCCGGCGTCCCGGCGCAGGACACCGTGGTCGGCCTGTGCATCCAGCTCGAGGCCGAGGCCGCGCTGCTCGACCCCGAGTCGCGCACCGAGATGCTCGAGGCGCTGGGGATGGGCGAGGGCGCGCTCCCGCAGTTCCTCCACGGCGCCTACGCCATGCTCGGGCTGCGTACCTTCTTCACCACCGGCGAGAAGGAGACCCGGGCCTGGACGTTCCGCGCCGGCTACCGGGCGCCCCAGGCTGCCGGCGTGATCCACACCGACTTCGAGCGGGGGTTCATCCGGGCCGAGACCATCGGCTGGCAGGAGCTCCTTGAGGCCGGGTCGTGGTCCGCGGCCCGTGACGCGGGGACGCTCCGGGTGGAGGGCAAGGACTACGAGGTCGCCGACGGCGACGTCATGGAGTTCCGCTTCAACGTGTGACCCCGGGACCCGTCGGCCGGCGGGCCATGGCCGGGCGCCCGTCCGCGTGTGAGGATGTGGCCGTGCCGTGGCTGGTCCGAGACGGAAAGGTGCTGGCGTCCGCCGAGGTCGCCGCGTCGCGCGCCGAGCGGCGCCGCGGCCTGCTGGGCCGGGACCAGGTGGACGGCGTGCTGTGCCTCCCCGTGCGCTCGGTGCACACCGTCGGCATGAAGTTCCCGATCGACGTGGCCTACCTGGACGAGGACGGCCGCGTCCTGCGGGTGGACACGCTGCCCGCCAACCGCGTGTCCCGGCCGTGCTGGTCGGCCCGCATGGCCGTGGAGACCGCGGCCGGCCAGATGGCGCAGTGGGGCGTGCGCCCCGGCGACACCCTCGAGATCCGGTAGGCCGCAGCGATGGCAGGACGGATCGTGGTGGTCGGCACGCCGATCGGGAACCTGGGCGACATGTCGCCGCGTGCCGCCGAGGCGCTGACCGCTGCCGACGTCGTCGCGTGCGAGGACACCCGCCGCACCGGCCGGCTGTTCCAGCTGCTGGGCCTGGCCGCGCCGCGGCTGGTGCGCCTGGACGACCACGCCGAGGCCGACGAGGCCCCCCGGCTGGTGGCCCGGGCCGCGGCCGGCGAGACCGTCGCCGTGGTGAGCGACGCCGGCCTGCCGGGCCTGTCCGACCCGGGTGGCCGGACCGTGGCGCTCGCCGTGGCCGAGGGGGTCGTGGTCGAGGTCGTGCCCGGTCCCTTCGCCGGTGCGGTGGCTGCCGTCGCCAGCGGCCTGCTCGACGGGTCGGGCCGGTTCGGCTTCGAGGGGTTCCTGCCCCGCAAGGGCGGCGACCGGACCACCCGGCTGGCCGAGGTGGCGGCCGAGCGTCGGGCGGTCGTGCTCTACGAGGCCCCGCAGCGGGTGGCGGCCACGCTCGCCGACCTGGCCGGGGTCTGCGGCGGTGGCCGGCGCGTCGCGCTGTGCCGCGAGCTCACCAAGCTCCACGAGGAGGTGTGGCGGGGGTCCCTGGACGACGCGGTGGCGCACGTCGCCGACCACCCGCCCAAGGGGGAGTTCGTGCTCGTCCTCGAGGCGCCGCCCGCGCCCGAGCCGCCGACCGACGACCAGCTCCGGGCGCTGCTGTCCGCCGAGCGGGCTGCCGGCGCCTCGGCCCGCGACGCGGCCGCCCGGGTGGCCGCCGCGACCGGCGAGCCGCCCAACCGGGTCAAGCGCCTCGCGTCCGGCTGACCAGGTGCTGCCGCGGCAGAACCTTGGGCAACGGCCCGCTGCGGGGTGTCGGGCCGGCCGCCCCGTCGGCCGTAGCGTGTCGCCCCGTGACTGACGCAACCTCCTCCGCCACCGCCCCCGCCATCGTCGACGTGCTCGGCATCGGCAACGCCCTGGTCGACGTGCTGTCCCACGGGACCGACGAGCTGGTCGACGAGCTCGGCATCGTGAAGGGCTCCATGACCCTGGTCGACGAGGAGCGGGCCAAGGAGGTCTACGGCCGCACCGGTCCCGGCATCGAGATGTCGGGCGGCTCGGCCGCCAACACGATCGTCGGCGTGGCCTCGCTCGGCGGCACCGCCCGCTACATCGGCAAGGTCCGCAACGACGTCCTCGGCACGGTCTTCGGCCACGACCTGCGGGCCACCGGCGTCGCGTACGACACGGCGGCGGCCACCGACGGTCCGTCGACGGGGTGCTGCGTGATCCTGGTGACGCCGGACGCGCAGCGCACCATGCACACCTTCCTCGGGGCGTCGGTCCACCTGGGCCCCGACGACGTCGACCCGGCGGCGGTCGCCGCCGCCCGGGTCACGTACCTGGAGGGCTACCTGTTCGACCCGCCCGAGGCGCAGGAGGCGTTCCGCACCGCCGCCCGGCTCGCCCACGACGCAGGCCGCGCCGTCGCCGCCACGCTGTCGGACTCGTTCTGCGTGCAGCGGCACCGCGAGGCGTTCCTGGACCTGGTGGAGCACCACGTGGACCTGCTGTTCGCCAACGAGGCCGAGATCCTGGAGCTCTACGGCACCGACAGCTTCGACGAGGCCGTCGCCGGCGTGCGGGGCCACGGCACCGTGGCGGCGCTGACCCGCTCGGAGAAGGGCTCGGTGGTGGTCACCGCCGACGAGGTGGTCGAGGTGCCGGCGCACCCGGTCGACCACGTCGAGGA
>CAIYXG010000166.1 GCA_903930035.1 uncultured Actinomycetes bacterium
ATGACGCCGAGCGGCTGGCCCGACGCCGGCGGCGGGGTGACGACCGCCGGCACGGCGGCGGCCGCCGCCAGGTCCTTGGCCACGAGCTCGGGGTCGGTCGTGGTGCCGTCCTCCGAGGCGCCGGGGGACGTCTCGGCCGACAGCTCGGCGGCCAGCTGGTCCTGGCTGCGGCTGGTCTGCAGGCCGGTGCCCCAGAGCTGGAAGCCCACGAACCCGAGGATGAACAGGCCGGCCACGACCATCGAGCGGCCGAGCCAGCCGAGCACCCGCGAGAGCATCTGGTCACGGTAGTGGGACCGGCCCCGGTGCTGGGTGCGCGGGGCTCCGTGCCGGCCGCCGCCCCTTGGCCGGGGCCGCCCCCCGGCCGGTAGCGTGCGCCCGGCAGCACCCCTGCTGCCGGCGGGCCGGCGCCGTCCGTCCCGCCCGGTGAACCCGCTCTGCCTCCCCGCCTCGACCCCCCGCCCGTGACCCCGTGCCCCGCCCGCCCCTGACCTCCCGGCCCCGGCCCTGAGATGGCTCCTGTCGTCCATCTGCACCAGGCCGTCGCGCTGATCGGGCGGTTCCCTGCGCTCGCCGGGGTGGACCTCGACGTCGACGCCGGCGAGGTGGTGCTCCTCCGCGGCCCGAACGGCGCCGGCAAGACGACGCTCCTGCGGGCGTGCGCCGGCCTGGTCCCGGTGGTGTCGGGCACCGCAGAGGTCCTGGGCTGCGACCTGGTCGCCGACCGCAGCGCCGTGCGCCGGCGCGTCGGGATGCTGGGCCACGCCACCCACCTCTACGACGACCTGAGCGTCACCGAGAACGTCGACTTCTGGGCCCGGGCCGCCGGCGCCACCAAGGAGGACGGCCGCGCCGCGCTCGACCGGCTCGGCGTGGCGTCCCGGCTGCACGACCTGCCGGTGCGGGCGCTGTCGGCCGGCCAGCGGCGCCGGGTCTCCCTGGCGGCCGTGCTGGCGCGGCGGCCCGAGGTGTGGCTGCTCGACGAGCCCCATGCCGGCCTGGACGCCGCGGGCCGCGACGTCGTGGACGGGCTCATGGCCGAGGCTGCGTCGGTCGGGGCGACGGTGCTGTTCGCGTCCCACGAGCTGGACCGCGCCGAGGCGGTGGCCCGCCGCACCGTGGTCGTCGCCGGCGGGACCGTCCAGCGGGACGACCGGGGACAGGACGGCCGGCGACCGGAGGAGGGGTCCGGTGGCTGAGCGGACGCGCGCCGCGGCCGGTGCGCCGACGGGCACCGTGCGGGCCGTGCTGGCCGACGCCCGGCTCGTGGCGGGCAAGGACCTGCGGCTGGAGCTGCGCTCGCGGGTCGGCCTGAGCCAGGTGCTGCCGTTCGCCCTGCTGGTCGTGCTGCTGTTCGCGTTCGCGCTCGACCCCGACCGGCGGGTCCTGGGCGCCGCCACGCCGGGCCTCTACTGGATGGTCGTCCTGTTCAGCTCGGTGCTCGCAGTGGGCCGCACGTTCGCGGTCGAGGCCGAGGACGGCGTGCTGGACGGGCTGCGCCTCTCGGGGCTGTCCCCGGCGGGGATCTACCTGGGCAAGGTGGGCGCCCTGCTGGTCGAGCTGCTGGTGCTGGACCTGGTGCTGGCCCTGGCCGTCGTCGTCTTCTACGGCACCGAGATCTCGGGCCCGGTCCTGCTGGCCGCGGTCGTCGCCACCGCCACGGTGGGCATCGCCGGCGCCGGCGGCGCCTACGGCGGGCTGACGGCCCGCATGCGGGGCCGGGACACGCTGCTGCCGCTCCTGCTCCTGCCGCTGCTCGCCCCGGTACTGATCGGCGGCACCCGCGGTGTGGAGGTGGCGCTGGGGCGCGATGCTGGTCCGGGCTGGCCCTGGGTGGGGCTGCTTGGCATTTTCGCCCTCGTGTACCTGACACTGGGGACCCTGATGTTCCGCCCCCTCCTGGAGGACGCATGACCACGACCGCTACGACGAGCGACGCGGTGACGTCCGCGCCCACGTCGACGGGGTCGACCGCGACCCGGGTGCTCGGTGCCGCCTCGCTCGTGGGGATCGCGCTGCTGGTCGTGTTCGGGGTGTTCGTGAGCCCGCCCGACAAGGAGCTGGGCGAGACCATCCGGATCCTCTACATGCACGTGCCGACGGTCTCGGTGGCCTACCTGGCCTTCGTGGTCACGGCCGTCGGCTCGGCCATGTACCTCTGGAAGCGCACCGAGTTCTGGGACCTGCTGGCGGCGTCCTCGGCCGAGATCGGCGTGGTGTTCTTCGGACTCACGATCCTGAACGGGATGCTGTGGGGCAAGATCACGTGGGGCGTGTTCTGGCGCTGGGAGCCGCGCCTCACCACGACCGCCGTGCTGTTCCTGACCTACATCGGCTACCTGGCCGTGCGGGCGGTGCCGGCGTCGCCCCGCACCCGCGGCACCCGCAGCGCCGTCGTGGGGCTGCTGGCGGTCGTGAACATCCCGATCGTCCACAAGGCCGTCGACTGGTGGCGCGGCCTGCACCAGGAGCGCACGATCTTCGGCACGCTCAAGCCCGAGATCCAGGGCACGCAGGCCTTCGCCGCCTACCTGGGCCTCATGGTCTTCCTGCTCCTCTTCGCCTGGCTGCTGATCCACCGCTTCCGCGTGGCGTTCCTGGCCGAGCGCGCCGCGGAGTCGGGGCTCGAGGGGGCCATCGCCGAACGACGCCAGGAGGCCGGACAGTGAGCTCGACCGGGTACATCGTCGCCGCGTGGCTGGTCACGTTCGGCGTGACCGCCGGCTACTCGCTCTGGGTGGTGCTCCGGGGCCGGCGGCTCAGCCAGGAGGTCCCGCCCGAGCAGCGTCGCTGGATGACCGCAGGGAGCCGTGGCCGTGAGTGACACCCCCCTGGGCGGGCCGGGCCCGCTCGACGACCCCGAGTCCTCCGACGCCGAGACCCCCGACCACTTCGACCTGACGCCGCGGACCGCGGCGGCCCCCTCGGCGCGGGCCGCCGGCAGCGGGAGGAAGTGGCTGGCCCTGGGCGGGGTCGGCGTGGTGGTCGTGGCGCTGGGCCTGGTCCTGTTCAACGGTCTCCAGAGCGCGTCGACCTTCTTCTACAACGTCGACGAGGCGGTGGCGCAGCAGCCCGACCTGGGCGACTCGCGCATCCGCATGCAGGGCAACGTGGTGCCCGGCTCGGTCCGCTCCACCTCCGACGGGGTGGACTTCGTGATCAAGTACAAGGGCGCGCAGGTCCCGGTGCGCCACGTCGGTGACCCGCCCGAGCTGTTCGGCCCGAAGATCCCCGTGGTCCTCGAGGGGGCGTTCTCGGCCGACGGCGAGCAGTTCCGGAGCGACGAGATCCTGATCCGCCACGACGCCACCTACGACGAGGAGAACAAGGACCGGGTGCGCGAGGCGGACCAGGACGCGCAGCAGCGGGCCAGCGGGTGAACCGCGCACTCGGCCTGGGCGGCCTCGTCCTGGGGCTCGGCGGTGCGTTCCTGGGGATCTGCGCCGTCCTCGTCGGCCTGCGGAGCGGCCGCAAGGAGCTCGTCCGGCTCTCCCGTCCCTACGCCGGCGTGGTGCTGTTCGGCGCCGTGCTGTCGGTGGTGGCCATGCAGCGGGGGCTCATCACCCGCGACTGGACGCTGAAGTACGTCGCCGAGCACGGCTCCTCGACCACCCCGCCGCTCTACAACGTGGCCACCATGTGGTCGGCCCTCGAGGGGTCGATCCTCCTGTGGGGGCTGGTCCTGGCGGGCTACACGGTCGCCGTGGCCACCAAGTTCCGGAAGCGCCTGGAAGACCCGCTCGTGGGCTGGGCCATGGTCGTCATGTTCGTCGTGTGCGTGTTCTTCTTCGCGCTCATGCTGACGGCGGCCAACCCGTTCCGCGGCAACCTCCCGCCGCCGGGCTACGACGGCCCCGGCCCCAACCCGCTGCTCCAGAACCACATCCTCATGGCGTTCCACCCGCCGATGCTCTACCTGGGCTACGTCGGGTTCACCGTGCCGTTCGCCTTCGCCATCGCCGCACTGGTCACCGGCCGGGTGGGCGAGGGCTGGCTGGTCGAGACCCGACGCTGGACCCTGTTCGCGTGGGGCTTCCTGACGGCGGGCATCATCCTGGGGTCCTGGTGGAGCTACGAGGTCCTGGGCTGGGGCGGCTACTGGAAGTGGGACCCGGTCGAGAACGCCTCGTTCCTCCCGTGGCTGACCGGCACCGCGTACCTGCACTCCGTCATGGTCCAGGAGCGGCGCGGCCTGCTGCGCGTCTGGAACCTCTCGCTCCTCTGCGCCACGTTCTCGCTCACGATCCTGGGCACCTTCCTGACCCGCTCCGGCGTCGTGGAGTCCGTGCACGCGTTCTCGGGCGGGGCCGTGGGCCCGATCCTGCTGGGCGCGTTCGCCGTCGTGGTCCTGGTGTCCGTCGGGCTGGTCGGCTGGCGGGGCGACCAGCTCCGCGCCCCGGGCCGCATCGACTCGCCGCTGTCGCGCGAGGGCGCCTTCCTGGCCAACAACGTGCTGTTCGCCGTGTTCGCCTTCGTGGTGCTGCTCGGCACGGTCTTCCCGCTCGTGGTCGAGGCGCTGAACGGCGACCGGCTGACCGTAGGCGTCCCGTACTTCAACCGGATGACGATCCCCATCGGGTTCGCGCTGCTCACGCTCATGGCGATCGCCCCGGTGCTGCCGTGGCGGAAGGCCTCGGGCGAGCTGCTGCGCGACCGGCTGTGGTGGCCGGCGTGGGCGGGCGTCGCCGCCGTGGTGCTCGGCGCGCTCGCCGGCGCGGACGGCGTGGCGCCGCTGCTGGCCTTCGGCCTGGGCGGGTTCGCGGCGGGCTCGGCCGTCCGGCAGCTGGTGCTGGCCACCCGTCGGCAGGGGGTCCGGGGCCTGGTCGGCCGGGCCAACGGCGGCATGGTGGTCCACCTGGGCACGATCGTGGTGGCCGTGGCCCTTGCCGCGTCGGGGTCGTTCATCCGGACCGCCGAGTTCGAGCTGCGGCCCGGCGCGTCGGCGGTCATCGCCGGCCACACGGTGAAGTACCTGGGCTCCCGCTCGGTGGACCGGCCCAACCGGGTCGAGCTGCGGGCCCGGTTCCAGGTCGACGGCGGCAAGGTGTTCGAGCCCCGGCTGAACAAGTACCGGCTGACCGGCCAGACGATCGGCACCCCGTCGGTCCGCGTCGGGCCCCTCGAGGACGTCTACCTGGCCCTGACGCGGGCCCCCGGCACGTCCAACCCCGCCGTCGGCGTCCGGGTCATCGTGCAGCCGCTCGTCGTGTGGCTCTGGGTGGGCGGCATGGTCATGGTGCTGGGCACGGTCCTGTCGCTGTTCCCGGGCCGTCGCCGCAACCCGCTCGACCCGGTGTCGGCGCCGCCCGTGCCGGAGGCGCAGGAGGCCGGGCCCGAGCCGTCGGGCGCAGGGGCGGTGACGGCATGAGGAGGGCGCCGTGGATCGCCGGGATCGTCGGCGTGGCCGTGCTGGCCCTCGTCGTGCTGTTCGCCACCGCGCCCACGGGCCGCGAGGCCGACACCTCGGGCAGCGTCGTCGGACGGCTCGCCCCCGCGCTGGAGGGCACGACCGCCGCGGGCGCGCCGGTCGACCTGGACAAGTACCGGGGCAAGTGGGTCCTGCTGAACTTCTTCGCCACCTGGTGCCCGCCGTGCGTCGCCGAGCACCCCGAGCTGGTGAAGCTCTCGCAGGTCCCGGGCACCCCGGTGCAGGTGGTGAGCGTGGCGTTCGACGACCCCGCCGACAAGGTCACCACGTTCTTCGCCGAGCAGGGCGGCGACTGGCCGGTGCTGGTGGACGGCACCGAGACCTCGACCCTCGACTACGCCGTGGTGAAGCTGCCCGAGTCCTACCTGATCAACCCGGAGGGCAAGGTGAGCCAGAAGCTCGTGGGCGGCATCACCGCGGGCGAGGTCCTCGAGATCGTGGGGGCCGAGCAGTGAGCGCGCCGTCCACGGACCGGACCGCCCCGCCGGCCCGCCACCCCGTCCGCCAGCAGTGGTGGTGGTGGGCGACGATGCTCGTCGTGGTGGTCGTGGTGCTGGTCCTGGCCGCCCGGCCGGCGCCGACCAAGGGCGTCAGCGACCAGCGCGCCTTCGCGCTGGCCACCCAGCTCAAGTGCCTGCAGTGCGTGGGGGAGTCCGTCGGGGCCTCCCAGGCGCCGCTCGCCGTGAAGTTCCGCCAGGAGATCGACCGGCAGCTGCGACAGGGTCGCACCGACGACGAGATCCTGAACTACTTCGCGCAGCGCTACGGGCGCCAGGTGCTCGAGACCCCGCCGTCGACCGGGGTCGGCGCGCTGGTCTGGGTGGTGCCCGTGGTGGCGGCCGCCGGCGCGGTGCTGGTGCTGGCCGCGACCTTCCGGCGCTGGCGCCGCGAGCAGCAGGGTGTGGCGCCGAGCGAGGAGGACGAGGCGCTGGTCGCCCGGGCGCTCGCCGACCGGCGCGACGGTGACGGGGCCGCGTCGTGACCGACCCGGACGGCACGTTCGAGGCCGGCTCGTCGGAGGACCGTCAGGACCACCTGCTCCGCTCGCGCGAGGCCCTCGAGCGCGAGCACGACGCCGGGGACCTCACGGACGAGGACTTCGAGGCGCTGCGCGCCGAGTACACGGCCCGGGCC
>CAIYXG010000167.1 GCA_903930035.1 uncultured Actinomycetes bacterium
GGGATTCGAACCCGTGCCGCCACCTTGAGAGGGTGGTGTCCTAGGCCGCTAGACGATGGGGGCTGGTCACGCCGGGGCCGCCGTGGCGGTCCCGGAGATCTTGTGCGACCCCGACACGCGGGGTCCTGGCTCGGAGGGGAGGACTCGAACCCCCAATAACTGGACCAGAACCAGTTGTGTTGCCGATTACACCACCTCCGAAAGGCGATGTCCCCGAAGGGCGCCGGAGGACTTTACCGAGCCCCCGCTCGGCGCCACAAACGGTCGCTCAACCGCCCTTGGCCCGGAGCAGCCGCCGGTAGGTCACGATCCGCCCCGCCGACACCAGCGCCGTCTCCCGGGCCACCTTCTGCCAGGCCGACGACGCCGCCGTGGGCGACACCGTGGCGGTCATCCCCACCTCGTCCGCGATGTCGATGAGCCGCCGCGAGTGGTACGGGTCCGAGACCAGCACGACGGTCTCGACGCCCTCGCGCCGGAGGACCCGCTCGGTGGCCCGGAGCGACTCCCACGTGCTGGTCCCGTCGTCCACGATCGTCAGGTCCTCGCCCGGGACCCCCTTGCGGGTCAGGTACCGGTACCCGGCGAACGCCTCGGTGAACTGGTCGCCCGGCTGCTTGTAGCCGGTCAGCACGATCCGGGGCGCGACGCCCTCCTGGTAGAGCTCGTACGCGTGGTCGAGCCGGGCCTGCAGCACCGGCGACGGACGGCCGTTGTACTGCGCCGCGCCCAGGACCACGACCGCCCCGACCTGGTCGCGCTGGTCCAGCCCCGAGGCCCGCAGCACCGCGACGGCGTTGAGCGCCACCCACGCCAGACCGGCGACGAGCAGGGCACCGACGCCCCACCGGAGCGGCCGACGACGTGCGCCCCTGGCCCGGCCGCCCGACCCCATGGGGCCCTCAGGCCTCCAGCCGGGACCGGGCCGCCCGCAGGCGCCGCAGCGTCTCGTCGCGGCCCAGCAGCGCCATCGACTCGAACAGCGGCGGGCCGACCGAGCGGCCGGTCACCGCCACCCGCACCGGTGCCTGGAACTTCTTGCGGCTCGCACCGAGCTCCTCGGCCAGCGCCATCGTCCGCTCGTAGAGCACCGGCGCCTCGAAGTCCCACTCCTCGAGCCCGTCGATCTCGGCGTCGAGCCAGCCGGCCGCCTCGGGCACCATCGCCTTGTCCCAGGACGTCTGGTCGATCTCGGGGTCGTCGAGGAACAGGAAGTCCACGTAGCCCGGGACCTCGGACAGCGTCTCGACCCGGGTGGCGACCTCGGGGAGGATCGCCCCGAGCGTGGCCTGTCCCTCGGGGCTCGCCACCTTCTCGGCGAACGGCGTGGCGGCGAAGTACGGGGCCGACGCCGCGGCCAGGCCGTCGGGCCCGAGCGCCCGCAGGTGCTCGGCGTTTACGAAGCGGAGCTTCTTGGTGTCGAACCCGGCGGGCGACGGGTTGACGTCGGCCACCTCGAACATCGGCGGGAAGTCCGTCCACGGGTCCAGGCAGACCTCGGTGCCGTCCGGCGGCCCCCAGCCCAGCAGCGCCAGGTAGTTGACCATCGCGGAGGGCAGGTACCCGCGCTCCACGTAGTCGAGCAGGCTCACGTCGTCGCGGCGCTTGGAGAGCTTCTTGCGCTGCTCGTTCACGATGAGCGGCAGGTGGGCGAACGTGGGCCGCTCGCCGTCGGTCCCCTCGGTGCCGACCTGGGCCAGCGCGTCGCGCAGCAGCAGCTGCTTGGGCGTGACGTTGATGAGGTCCTCGCCGCGGATGACGTGGGTGACGCCCATGGCGGCGTCGTCACAGGCGTTGGCCACGAAGAACGTGGGCGACCCGTCGGCCCGGCGCACCACGAAGTCCTCGATGTGGGTGTTCTCGAAGGAGATCTCGCCGCGGATCTGGTCCACCCAGGAGGTCGACCCGTCGTGGGGCACCTTGAACCGCACGGCA
>CAIYXG010000168.1 GCA_903930035.1 uncultured Actinomycetes bacterium
AGCTCAAGCAGGGCAAGAAGGTCGTCGTCCAGAAGAAGGTCTTCCCCGGCTACCTGCTGATCCGCTGCCGCCTCGACGACGACAGCTGGTACGTCGTGCGCAACACCCCGGGCGTGACCGGGTTCGTCGGCGCCGGCAACCGCCCGTCGCACCTGAGCCGCCGCGAGGTCGAGAACTTCCTGGCCGTCGAGGTGCCCGACGAGAGCGGCGAGGTCGCCGCCGCCAAGCCGAAGGTCAAGCACGGCTTCGAGCTGGGCGAGGTCGTGCGGGTCAAGGAAGGCCCGTTCGCCGACTTCACCGGCCACATCATCGAGATCAACGAGGAGCAGGAGAAGCTCAAGGTCTCGGTCAACATCTTCGGCCGCGAGACCCCGGTCGAGCTCGACTTCGCCCAGGTCGCCAAGCTCTAGGAGCCGGCGCCGCGGCGCTCCGCCGTCGCGGGCTTTGACCGCGCCGCCCCGCGGCGAGCACAATGACCCGTCCCTCTCTGCGGCCGCGTGCGCCGCAGCCCAGGAAGTGAACCCATGGCCAAGAAGAACGTCACCGCCATCGTGAAGATCCAGATCCCGGCCGGGCAGGCGTCGCCCGCCCCGCCGGTCGGCACCGCCCTCGGCCCGCACGGCGTGGCGATCATGGACTTCTGCAAGGACTACAACGCCCGGACCGAGTCGCAGCGCGGCACGATCATCCCGGTCGAGATCTCGATCTACGAGGACCGCACGTTCTCGTTCATCACCAAGACGCCGCCCACGCCGGTCCTCATCCGGGAGGCCGCCGGCATCGCCAAGGGCTCGCAGACCCCTGGTCGCGGCTCGGTGGCCACGCTGTCCCGTGCCCAGGTCGAGGAGATCGCCCGGACCAAGATGCCGGACCTCAACACCGACAACCTCGAGTCGGCCTGCCTCCAGGTGGCCGGCACCGCCCGCTCGATGGGCATCCGCGTCGAGGACTGACCCCGACGCACCAGCTCGTTCCGGCCCCGGCCGGACGGCCCCGGGGGAGGACCTCGCCCCCGGCCCCGCCGACACACCGAGGGAGACCCTGAACGGAGTCACCATGCCCAACACGTCCAAGAAGTACGTCGACGCCCTGCAGCAGTTCGACCGTGAGAAGTTCCACACCCCGGCCGAGGCCGTGGAGGTCGTGAAGAACCTCTCCAACCGCAAGTTCGACGAGTCCGTCGACCTGGCCGTCCGCCTGGGCGTCGACCCCCGCAAGGCCGACCAGATGGTCCGCGGCACCGTGGCCCTGCCCTCGGGCAGCGGCAAGGACGTCCGCGTCGCCGTGTTCGCCCAGGGCGACGCCGCCACCGCCGCGCAGGCCGCCGGCGCCGAGTTCGTGGGCGCCGAGGACCTCGCGGCCCAGGTCGAGGGTGGGATGCTCGACTTCGACGTGGCCATCGCCACCCCCGACCTCATGCCCCTCGTCGGCAAGCTCGGGCGTGTGCTCGGCCCCCGTGGCCTCATGCCCAACCCCAAGACCGGCACCGTGACCCCCGACCCGGCCAAGGCCGTCGAGGAGTTCAAGGGCGGCAAGGTCGAGTACCGGACCGACCGGAACGGCAACGTGCACGTCCCGATCGGCAAGGTCAGCTTCACGCTCGACGCCCTCAACGCCAACATGGGCGCCGTCCTCGACGAGCTCCTCAAGGCCAAGCCGTCGTCGGCGAAGGGCCGCTACATCCGCAAGGTCACCCTGTCGTCGACCATGGGTCCGGGCGTCCGGATCAACCCGGCCGACGTCGCCGGCTGACCTGAGTACGCCCCCTGCCGGGGCCCGGGCGACCGGGCCATTGGCGGGGGGACCAGGGCGGGGCCTAGCCTCGCCCGTTGCCGTGCCCGTCGGGCACGGTCCACAACCGAGGATCTTTCGCTCGCCAGAGACCCCACGGCGCACCGGACGGTGCAGAACGGGCCCCGGCCGCCGCACGGCTGCCACCGGCCCACCTGGGTAGGTGGACACACCTGACGACACCGGTCTGCCCGGTGGAGGAGGGCGTCCGCTACGTCGGGCGCCCGGTCCTCCCGAGCAGCAAGGAAGGAGGTGTCGATCATGGAGAACCCGAGGCCCGAGAAGGTCGCCGTGGTGGACGAGGTCCGGCAGAAGCTGGACGAGGCCGACGCGGTGGTCCTGACCGAGTACCGGGGTCTGACCGTCAAGGCGCTCGCAGAGCTGCGTACTGCGCTGCGGGCGGCGGGCGGCGAGTACAAGGTGTACAAGAACACCTTGGTGCGCCGTGCCGCGGCCGAGCTGGAGCTCGGTCTCGACGACGAGCAGCTCACCGGTCCGACGGCGCTGGCGTTCGTGGGGAACCGTCCTGACGGATCCCCCGGCGACGCAGTGCTGGTGGCCAAGGCCCTCAAGGAGTTTGCGAAGGCCAACCCTCTCCTGGTGGTCAAGGGCGGTGTCCTGGGCGAGTCCGTACTGAGTGCGGACGAGGTCAAGGCGCTGGCCGAGGTGGCCCCGCGTGAGGAGCTGCTCTCGCGTCTAGCCGGCGGTCTTGCCGCCCCGATGCGCGAGTTTGCAGGTCTGCTGCAGGCCGTCCCGCAGAAGATGGCGTTCGCCCTCTCTGCACTGATCGAGGCCGGCGGTGCACCTGGTGCGCCCGCCGCCCCCGCCCAGTCGGACGAGCCCGCCGAGGATTCCGACGACACCCCGGCAGCCGAGGCCGACGCCCCGGCC
>CAIYXG010000169.1 GCA_903930035.1 uncultured Actinomycetes bacterium
CGGCGAACTTGCTGAGCGAGATCAGTTGCGGGGCTGCTGCGTCAGTCATTGCGATATCTCAAGAACTCCGGGAAAACAGGGAAATGGAGGTTGGTGCCAGACTGTGTGGCCGATATGATGAGCCATGGCCATACTGTTTCAGAACTGATTGGAGTCACCTTAGCAACAGCACGAACCCGTTCCACCCCAACAATCCCACCGACGTCTCGACCCAAGGAGGGCCTATGAGCTCCGCACCACCCGACCCCGACTCCCACCAGCCGCTCGCAATCTTCTTGCAGCGGTTCCGCCTGGCCCTGGCCGACCTCGGTCTGCCGCTGCCGGCCGACTGGCTCACCTCGGAGGACGGCACCGCCGTGTCCTTCGGTGACCTGACCCCCCGCCAGGCCGACCGCCTGGTCCACGCCCTCGAGGAGCTGCTCGCCCGGCTCCCCGAGCACACGCCCGTCCGGCACTCGGAGCTCGACCAGACGCTCCCGCTGCAGTTCGGCATCGACGCCCCGTCCCTCGACCTTCTGGAGGTTCTCTAAATGACCAAGCCCTTCACCGACTCCCTCATCAGCTGGTCGGAGCTCGACGCGGTGGCCACCCTGGCCAACGCGCTGTGCTCCGGTGACACCGGTCGGCACCCCGGTGTGCAGCTCTCCCTGTCCCACGGCGAGCGTCGCTGGACGCTCGTCACGCCCTACGCCGTCGTCACCCTGGTCGGTGAGGACGGGGGCCACGGTCTCGAGCGGCCCGTCTGGGTACCGTGCAGCGCGCTGTTCTGGGCAGCGGAAGCTGCACAGGCCGGTGACGCCTGCTCGTTCCGTGTGGAGCACACGCCGGACGGCGACGTCCTCACGCTCGCCGGCGTGACGGCCAGCGGCGTGTTCGAGCTGCCGGCTGCGCCGGCCGTGGAGCCCGTCAGCACCAGTGCGCTGCTGCCCGACGCCGTCGCCGACGTCCGTGTCGTCGGCCACGAGCTGAGCAGGGCCCTGCGGGCCACGGCCCGGTCGCCCCGTCCCGTCCGGCCCGACGAGCGACCGCCGATCGCGGTCCACGTCGAGGAGCACGGCTCGCTGAGCTTCGGCGTGGACTGGGAGCCCTTCGGCGGCCAGCGTGCGGCCCTCCGCCTCTCGGTGGAGACCGACGGCAACGTGGAGCGGCTCCGCCCGCTGCAGTTCGACCCGTGGGCGCTCGCGAGCGTCACCGAACTCTTCGGGAAGGAGGAGATCTGCATCTCCTTCCGGGCGGACTCGACCATCTCGCTCGACGCCGGCAACGTGCGGGCCGTGTTCTCCCCGGTCGGGGGGCGGGTGGTCCTGCCGCCCACGCTGAGCGACGTGCTGGTCCACTACCGCCACGAGTACTGCGGCGCGTACATCGCCGTGTGGGTCGACGGTGCGAAGGTCCGGCTGGTCCAGTTCCGGGACGAGGGCTTCCTCCGGGCCTCCATCGAGCTGGCCCGTTCCGTGGAGCCGTCGTCGGAGCTGCTCGAGACCCTCAACTCCCTGAACTCCCGGATCGGCCGCGGCCGGCTGGTGCACGTGCGCGACCGCATCTACGCCACGGTCGAGGTCCCCGACGACGACCTGGTGCGCCTGCCCGAGGTCCTCGGCCGGCTGGTCGACGAGGTGGCCCCGCTCGGGCTGGCCCTGGCGCCGTTCGGTCGACGGGTGGTCGGGGGCCGGGTGGTCGAGGACGGTCCGCTCACCGCGGAGGACCTGCCGGGCACCGACGGCCGGGGAGAGGTGGCCTGACGTGCACGGACCGGGACCCACGGCGGTCGACGACGTGGTCGTCGACGACGCCCCGACGCTGGAGCTCCCTGTGGTCCCCGCGTCGGCGGTCCCGGACGACGGGACGTTCCCGGCGGGCGTGGTCCCGCCGGGAACGCCGCCGTCCACCGTCCCGCTCCCGCCGTCACGCGGTGCCAACTGGTGGGCCGACCTGGGCGCAGCGGCGGCGTCGGGCTCCGCCAAGGTCGACGCCGCCATGGCCGAGGCGACCCTGGCCGCCCGACGGGTCCGCAGCGCGGCCGTCCGTCAGGCCGGGGCCGCGGGCCGGGCCAGCTGGCACGGCTTCGTGGCGCTCCTGGCTGCCGCCGTGACCCTGGTGTGCGGTGCGCTCGCGTGGGCCTTCCGGTTCCTTCGCCTCCGGCTCCCGACGGTCGTCGTGCTGTCCGTGGTGGTGCTCGGACTGCGGGCCGTGCCGTGGGGGCAGGTCGGCGGCACGGTGCACAGCGTCGTGGACGAGGTCCGGGGCTGGTCCGCAACGACGACGACCACGACGACCACGACCACCCCTGCGCCCGCCACGCCCACCACGTCGCCGCCGCGCACCTCCGGGTTCACCGGCGACGACGGGTACCTCCCGGAGGACGAGGTCGGCGGCTCCGACGTCGACGCCGGACCACCGCTGACGGCGCCCGACCCCTCTGAGCCCGACCCGTACGAGCCCGACCCGTACGAGCCCGACCGCACGGACGACCGGGGCGGCCAGTACGTCGAGACGGTACGGCCGGGCCAGGCCACCTACCGGGTCCCGACCCCTACCACGGCCCCGGCGCCGGTCCCGCGGCCTGCGCCGCCCACGACGACGCGTCCGTCGCCGACGACCTCGGCCCCGGACTGACC
>CAIYXG010000170.1 GCA_903930035.1 uncultured Actinomycetes bacterium
CGGCCGTAGACCGACCGCCGGAGATCGCCGGCCTTTGGGTCGACCATGTGGCGGATTGGCTGCACGAATGCCATTGCGCCGGTCGGCCCGGAATGTCGCCACACCGTGTCCATGAACACCATGTAGAGGTTGGTCTGCACGCCGGCGAGCACTGGTCGGAGTTGTGGCGACCCGAGCGACGCGACCACTCCTTCGGCGGATGCCACCTCGGCCAGATAGGTGGTCCGAGCGCAAGTTTCGCTCAGCACCTGCGAGCGTCGCTCCTTGCGGACGGCCTCTGCGGCCTTGTCGGTGGTTCCCCACCACGGGTCGAACTCCGCCAGCACTGTGTCGTCCTGCCACGTCGGCCGCACCCACGGCGGGTTCCCCACCTGGAGGTCGAACCCACCAGCCCGGAACACGGACGCGAACTCCAGCTCCCAGTGCCACGCGCCCTCGCGCTGGGCCAGCTCCTGGGCACGCGCCAGCCACGGGAACCGCGTGGACAGCTCAGCCACCGGTGAGCGATCGGCGGCGCGGGCCTGTTCCAGGTCCTCCAGGGCGTCCAGGTCGGCGAACAGGTCGAGCTGGCCGGTGGGCGTAGTGGGCTCGGGGCCGATCAACGCCTCCAGCGCGCTCAGCCAGTCGGCCCACGCCGGCGGGGCCGGCGGCGCATCGCCGTCACCTGCTTCCGCGGAAGCATCGAGCGGCCAGAACCACAGACCGGTCCACGCGTCCATGACCAGCCGCAGCCGGCCGAGCGCCGAATCGGGGTTGGACAGGATCCGCTCGGCGGTCTGGCGGTCGTCGTCGGGTGCGCCGGCATCACCGCTGGTGCCGTACAGGCCCAGGGGGCGACGCATGCGGCGGTGCAACCTGTCGAGCACGTCGGTGGCCTCGGCCCAGAGCCGCTCCACCCCGTTGGCCAGCGCGAGCAGGCGGTCACGGTCCCGACTGGTCGGCGCCTTGAGGACGGCCTTGCGCCACTCGGCCAGCGCCTTCGCTGCCTCGGGCGCGAGCTCCCTGGCCTCCTTGCGGGCCGACACCGCACCCCAGCCGTGGCCGGGCAGGAGGAAGTGGTGGACCTGGTCTTCGGCGAGCGGCTCGGCGAGTGGGCGGTCGACCGGCGGCACCACCGGCTTGGCGGCCGTTCCCTTGTCACGGGCCCACACCCCGCCTGCCGGTGCCTTGCCGAACAGCTGCTCGGTGCTCCACGTGGCGCGCCGACAGCCGATCAGGCTGTTGCCACGGCGCAGCTGCAGGCCGAACCACGGGGCCTTCAGGCCCGGGTGCATGCAGTTGAGCCACAGGCTGACCTCGGCCAGCTCGACCGCGGTGGCGTTGAGGTCGACGCCGTAGCACTGGTGGAGTGCGAAGTGCGCCTTCACCTTCTGCAGCTCGCGCTGGTAGCGCTCGGCGTCGAGCACCTCGCCGAGTTCGTCCTGAGCGCGGCGCAGGTACTCGGCGGCCAGCTGGTTGACGGCTTCGTTGAGGAACGCACCCGAGCCGAGCGCCGGCTCGCACACCGTCAGCTCCAGGATCTCGGCGGCGCGCGTGACGCCGGCCGAGCCGCCGGGGATGCGGGCGTGGTCGTCGGTGCCGAGCAGCTCGGCCAGCGCGTGGCGCACCACGCAGGAGGTGAGCACCTCGGGCGTGTAGTAGCTGGCGGACCGCTGGCGGTCCCGGCCGGCGAGTCGGTACACGAAACTGCCCTGCGCGTGGCGGACCCGCTCGACGCGACCCGACGTGGGGTCGGCGCGGGTGACGAACACGTCGTCAGGGAAGTCACCGGCGCGATCCACCGGCACCATCCACGTGCCGTCCTTGGGGTCGCCGCCCTTGGCCACCTCGTACAGGTCCTCGGTGGCGAAGAAGCCGGTGTAGGCCATGAGACCCTCGTACACCGCGCCCAGCTGGTTGATGCCCAGCTCCGCGTACGAGATGAAACCCGCCTGGTCGTCACGGCGGCGGCCGGGCGAGACCATGAGCAGGCGCAGCACCTGTTGGAGCGCCTCGTTGCGGAGCACCACACCGTTGAGCAGCGGCGTGGCCCCCGGGTCGAACACGGTGGCGTCGAGTCCGGGGAACTCCAGGTAGTCCTCCGCGGACCGTTCGGTCTCGCCCTCCGCGGTGATGGTCAGCTGGGTGGGCTCGCCGTGGCGGCCCGCGTTGACCAGCTGGAACAACAGCTCGAGCGACTCCTGGAAGTGGCTGCCGTGGCGGGCGTGGTCGTCGTCGAGCTCGACCAGCACCAGTTCCCGCAGCCGGTCCAGGCTGTAGCCCGCCATGTAGGCGGCGTCGGAGGTGGGCAGCACCCCCAGCTCGGGGCGCGACTCGGCGTACAACAGGACGATCAACCGGTACAGGTACCGCAGGCACTGCGTGGTGAGCGCCCGGGGGTCGACTTGGTCACCGGCGAAGCGCACGTCGTGACGGCGGCGGCTCTCCTCCAGCCGCTGCGTGATCACCTCGTTGGCGAGGATCTCCACGCTGCGGCGCATGCCGTCACGCAGCTCCTTGGACACCCCCACCGCGTGCCGCTGGCTGGCCTCACTCAACTGGTCGAGCACGCTCGTGGCGTCGCCGTCCCCGCCGAGCGCACCCGGCACCAGCGAGTCGGCCGAGAACAACGCGGCGATGGTCTCCAACTCACCACGGGCGGAGGTGTCGGCCCGCTCCAGGGCTGCGTCCAGGTCGACCGCCAGGAACCGGCCCTCGGCCCACTTGGACCGCTCGGCCAGCAGCACGACCGTGCCGGCGACCAGCAGCACGAACCGGGGTGGGTCGTCGACGCTGAACAACTCGCCCGGTGCGTCGGCGGCGGTCCACGTGACCTGCTTGCCCTGGTCGCGACGCAACTGGTCGACGAGCAGCCCACCGGTGCCGGGGTCCTCGTCGGTCGTGGCGAACGCCTCGCCGGCGAACAGGTCGTCGACGTCGGTGGCCACCCCGCAGTCGAGCGCCACCAGCAGCAGGCCCGTCGCCGTCTCCACCCGGGCCGCCACCGGCACCGACAGGGTGTCGGTCCCCTCGGCGCGGGGCAGCTCCAACGTGGTGCGCCCGTCCGGGTGGCCGGCACCGTCGGGCCCGGCGCCCAGTCCGAGCACCCGGACCACCACGTCGTTGAGCTCACGGGCCGCCTGGTCGCGGCGGGTCCGGCCCGCAGTGCTGGACGCGTCCCGGACGGACTCGACCGCAGCGGCGCGGGCCGGGAAGAACGCAGCTGCAGCGGAGCGCAGCCGGGTGCGGGCGGTCGGCCGGTCCTGGCCCTCGGCGACATCCCACGCGGCGCGCAAGTCCTTGAGGTCGGTGGCCAGCCGGGCGTTCAGGTAGTGGTCCGAGAAGAACTCGGCCCGGTTGGTGATGGAGTCGAACATCAGCCGCCCCCCACCGGGACCAGCACCGCCAGGACACGGACCAGCGGGTCGCCGGTGGTGCGCAGCGACTCGATGAGCCGCTCGGTGCTCCGCCTCACGTCGCCGACGTAGCGCTCACGGGTACCGCGGCGACGGTCGTCCAGCTCGAGCGCCAGTTGGTTGGAGCGTCGGGCCCACGCAGCGAGCCGGTTCGACGGCTCGGCGAGCAGCTCCTCGATCCGCGCGTCGTGGGCGGTCCGTCGCGAGTCCAGCTCGTCGCGGGCCGCGGCGACCACGGCCGGGACTAGCGCCCGGAGGGCGGCGTCGTCGACCTCCGGCCCGGTGTTGGCCATGCCCGGGCCCACCCCGGCGCGGGTCAACACGTCGAACAGGTCCTCGACCGTGGCACCGGCTGCGGTGGATCCGACGGTGACCGCCAACCACTCGACCAACTGTGGTCGCCCCTGACCGTTGGACCACAGGCCCTGCACGCAGAACGTGGGCGCGTCGACCGCAGCCTCCACGACCGGGGCCTCGTTGCGACCCACCTGCACCAGCACCTTGTCGACCAGCCAGTCGACCAGCGGGTGCAGCGGCGAGAGGAACCCCACGTCCGGCCACTGCGAGTCGGTGGCGGCGCGGGCTGCGTCCAGCCGATCCGTGGCGACCGTCGGGTTGGCCGTCACCTTGAGCCGCTCGGTGAGCTGCTGCTCCTTCAGGAAGGCCTGCGGGAGCGCGGCGAACCGGCGGGCCAGGTCGGGCGGCGTCGCCAGCGAGAGGAACATCGGATCGCTCGACTCGGTGCGCAGGTCCAGCGACGACTCGTCGTCCACGGCGACCCGGAGCGCCTCGGTCACGAACGTGTGGAGGTCGGGGAACAACGACGGGGGCGTGAACTCGGCGACCGGACCGCCGCCGGTGTTCCCCAGCAGGAACCGCTCCAGGTCGAACTCGTCGACGGGGGCCGGCGGCACGACGTCGTCCGGGTCCACCCCGTCTCGGAGCGCCCGGGCGACCTGCTCCTCCTCCAGGTCCTCGGTGTACAGACCGAAGAGCGCTCCGGCCTCACCGAAGGCACGGTGCGCCTCGTCCTCCCGTTCGAGCAGCCGGGTCAGCACCCGGACGTCACCCCCGGCTGCGTCCGGGGTGACGACCAGCGCCCGGATGTCGGGCCGCTCACGCTGGCCGTAGCGGTCGATCCGTCCGTTGCGCTGCTCGATGGTGATCAGCGACCACGGCAGGTCGAAGTGGACCAGGTGGTGGCACTGGCGGTGCAGGTTCACGCCCTCGGACGCCATGTCGCCGGTGAGCAGCAGCCGCACCGGTGACTCGCCCAGGCCGAACTCCTCGATGACGTCCATCTGCTTGACGTCGGCCATGCCGCCGTGCAGCACACGCACCTGGTCGGCACCGAGCCCGAGCGCCTGCGGCACGTGGGCCGCCAGCCAGTCGAGCGTGGCGATCCGCTCCGAGAACACCACGCACCGGGTGGGCGACGACCCGCCGACGCCGATGTCCTGCAGCTGCTCGACGAGGGCCGTCAACTTGGCGGCCGACGCGTCCGGAACCTGCCCGGCCAGACCGCCCAGCCGTGCCAGCGCCTCGTCCTCGTCGGCGTGCTCGGGGAGCAGCTCGCCGGCGCGGCGCAGCGACCGGCGGCGAGTCCCGACCGTCTCGGCCAGCGCCCGGTGCGAACTCAACGCCGCCTTGAACAGCGTCCACGGGAACAGGGTCGCCCCGCTGCCGGACGTGGGCGCCGACACACCCTCCGGCGGGTGTGTCCAGGTGGACGCCAGCTCGGCGAACACCGCCTCCTCGGCGGCGCTCGGCGTGACCGCAACGGGCTGGGGTGGCAGGCGCTCCGCCCAGTCGTCCTCGACCTCGGCCGCCACCTCCGGGTCGCCCTTGTGGCGGCGCACGTAGAGGTGCTCGATCTGAGCGGCGCGCACCTCGGACGCATCGGCCACCGCCGTCGGGTCCAACAGGCGGACCAGTTCAGCGAAGCTCTCCACCTTGCCGTTGTGGGGCGTGGCCGAGGTCAGCAGCAGCGCCTCGGTACGCGGCGCCAGCACCTGGGCCAGCTGGTGGCGGAGCGCTCCCCTGGTCATGAGGCTGTGGCACTCGTCGATCACCACGGCGTCCCAGTGGATGCCCTCCAGGTGGTGGCGGTACCGGCCGGCGTTCTTGAGCGTGTCGATGCTGATGATGACCCGCTTGTAGAAGGTGAAGGGGTTGCGGCCCGCCGGGATGCTGCGTCGCACCCGTTGGATGCCCTCGCTGTCCAGGCGCACGAGCGGGATGGCGAACCGGGTCCACAGCTCGTGCTGGAACTGCTCCAGGATGTGCCGGGGGGTCACCACCAGGATCCGGTCACCGCGGCCACGGCGGATCAGCTCCGAGAGGATCAGACCCACCTCCAGCGTCTTGCCCAGACCGACGGCATCGGCGATCAACAACCGCGGTCGCAGACCCGAGAGTGCCTTCTCCGCAGGGCGGCGCTGGTACTCCAGTCGCTTCAACAACTGGGCCGAGGCCACCGCCAGTCCCGGCTCGGTGGCCGGCACCGGCGTCTTGCGGATCACCGCCTCCAGGAACAGCCGGGAGTTCCGGTAGGCGGGTGAGTCGTCGGGGACGAAGCGGGTGTCCTCCGGCCGGAGCGGCTCGATGTGGTCCAGCGTGGTGAAGAACGTGGCCTCGGTGTCCCGCACCAGCGTGGACGTGCCGACGCACCGCACCATGAGTCCGTCGGCCGGGGTCTGCTCGACCGAGCTGACCAACCACTCCTCGTCGCGGACCACCACCTGGGCACCGCTGGCGATCAGCGGGAGCAGGGCGGTCGGGGTGCTCACGGGGTGCACCGCCGGGCGCGGCAGCGCCCCGGTCGCTCGACGTCCCCCAGCACCCTCATCGGGCCGGAGACTAGCGGGCGTGTGCGACGGCCGGATCAGGACGACCGGACTGGGATCGGCCCCGTCACGTCGCAGGACGCTCCGGATCGATCCCGGCGAACAGGAGCAGATCACGGAGACGGGCCACCTCGGCCTCGAGTTCCCTGATGCGCTCGGTCTGCGATGACCTGCGCTCGGTCTCCACACCCAGGTGCCGGCGCACCAGCGTGGTGAACAACTTGCCGTGACTACCCGGGCGGTTCAGGTAGCGGCGCTCCAACTCGCTCTTGTTGGCACCGGCCCGCCACTCGTCGAGCATCGCCCGAAGTGTGTCCAGATCGATGCCGTAGTCCTCGAGCTCCGCCACGTTCACACCCCCGACGACCATCAGACCACTCCGTGATCGACCGATCCAGCAGGATGTCCAGGTCCGGGCCGAGCCATCAGGTCCGGAACCCCCGGGTCAGGCGACGAACACTGCTGCCAGACCGGCTGAGCCGCAATGCTCTCCGGGGCTGACCGGGATCCGGAACGGAGTCGGCGTGTCTCCGCACGATGTCGCTGCCGCCGAATACCCTCGCCCGGGTCCGGAGGGGGAGAACACATGACACGTGATGACGAGTTCCTGTTCCATCGGCGCGGGTACTGCCCGACCACCGACACACCGGCCGACTGGGTGGCCGAGTCGATGTTCTTCAACCAGTGGACCACCCGGCAGAGCCCCTGGGCCGAACTCGACGAGGGC
>CAIYXG010000171.1 GCA_903930035.1 uncultured Actinomycetes bacterium
GCAGAGCGGCAACTTCAGCATCCGCTCCGCCGCAGAGCGACAGGCGATGAATGCCGGCATCCAGGGACTCGCTGCCGACATCTTCAAGGTGGCCCTCGTGCGACTCGATGCCGCGTTCGAGTCCTCGGGCGGTTCGAGTCGACTGGTGCTACAGGTGCACGACGAGGTCGTGTGCGAGGTGCCGCCCGACGAGCTCGAGTCGTCGACCGGGTTGGTGCTCGACGCCATGACCGGCGCCTTCGACCTACGCGTCCCCCTCGACGTCAATCTCTCGTCGGGCGACTCGTGGGCCGCCGCCAAGGGTTGACGCCGATGGCGACCGGCGGGCAGGGGCACTGGTTCGAGCAGATCGCCGACGACCTCCGCACGTCCTATCTGCGCTACTCGTTCACCAAGGGCACCGACAACGAGGTCGCCTTCCTCGTCGATGCCCTCGGTCTCCGCCCCGGCGACCGGGTGCTCGACGTCGGGTGCGGACCGGGCCGCCACAGTCACGCGCTGGCCCGGGCCGGGATGGTCGTCCATGGCGTGGACATCGCCGAGGCCTTCGTCGACCTGGCCCGACGCGATGCGCCACCGGGGGCCACCTTCGAGCGGCTCGATGCCCGCCGACTGCCCTTCGAGGCCGAGTTCGACGCCGTGATCTCACTGTGCCAGGGGGCGTTCGGTCTGGCCGGGGGCGCCGGGGCGGTGGGGCCCGATCCCGATGCCGTGGTGCTCGACGGCATGGCCCGGGCCCTGCGTCCCGGAGGACGGATGGCCCTGTCGGCCTTCTCCGCCTATTTCCAGGTGCGTCACCTGGAGGGGACCGACGAGTTCGACGCCGAGGCGGGGGTCAACCACGAGCGGGCCGAGCTGCGAACGCCCGAGGGGACGACCACCGAGCGGGACCTGTGGACGACCTGCTTCACCCCCCGGGAGTTGCGACTGCTCGCCGACCGGGCCGGGCTGGCGGTCGAGGCGGTGTGGTCGGTCACGCCCGGCGACTACGGCCGGCGCCGGCCCGAGGTGGATCGACCGGAGTTCCTCCTGCTCGCTCGCCGACCCTGAGCCCCGGCACCCGAGCCCGGCGGGTGGCGGTGCCTGTGGATGGACCGGTACCCTCTCCCGTTCGTGCCCCGGCACGATGTCCCATCCCCCGACGACCCGTCCGCCCGAAAGAACAGTCCCTTGACCGACACCCAGACCCCCACCTCGCCCGAGGCCTCCGCCGACATGGGCACGTTCGCCGACGACGGCACCTACATCCCCCGCCAGGTGACCGCCGACGATCTGGGAGGTCAGTCCCTCGAAGACGCCTACGCGGCGTCGATGGTCGAGGTCGAGGACGGCCAGATCGTCGAGGGCACGGTGGTCAAGGTCGACCGTGACGAGGTCCTGCTCGACATCGGGTTCAAGTCCGAGGGTGTCATCCCCAACAAGGAACTCTCGATCCGCAACGAGGTCGACCCGAGCGAGATCGTCGCCATCGGCGACGAGATCGAGGCGCTGGTGCTCCAGAAGGAGGACAAGGAAGGTCGTCTGGTCCTCTCGAAGAAGCGGGCCCAGTACGAGCGTGCCTGGGGTGCGATCGAGAAGATCAAGGACGAGGAGGGCATGGTGTCCGGCCCCGTCATCGAGGTCGTCAAGGGCGGGCTCATCATCGACATCGGGCTCCGGGGCTTCCTGCCGGCGTCGCTCGTCGAACTCCGACGCGTCCGCGACCTGCAGCCGTACGTCGGTCGGTCGCTCGAGGCGAAGATCATCGAGCTCGACAAGAACCGCAACAACGTCGTGCTGTCCCGTCGGGCGTGGCTCGAGGAGACGCAGAAGGAGCAGCGTGAGGACTTCCTCACGAACCTGAAGCCGGGCGAGCGCCGCAAGGGCGTCGTGTCCAGCGTAGTGAACTTCGGTGCCTTCGTCGATCTCGGCGGCATGGACGGCCTCATCCACGTCTCCGAGCTGTCGTGGAAGCACGTCGACCACCCGGGTTCGGTCGTGGCCGTCGGCGACGAGGTCGACGTCGAGGTGCTCGAGGTCGACTTCGACCGGGAGCGCATCTCGCTGTCCCTCAAGGCCA
>CAIYXG010000172.1 GCA_903930035.1 uncultured Actinomycetes bacterium
GGGACCTACACGGTCACGCTGACGGTGACCGACAACAAGGGCGCCACCAGCTCGTCGACGAAGACCGACGTCGTGTCCCCGCCGAACGTGGCGCCGACCTCGTCGTTCACGGCGTCGGCCACGTCGGGCCAGGCGCCGCTCGCCGTGAGCTTCAACGGGACCGGCTCGTCGGACCCCGACGGCACGGTCGCGGCCTACGCGTGGGACTTCGGCGACGGCACGTCGTCGACGCTGGCCAGCCCGTCCAAGACCTTCTCCCAGGGCACCTACACGGTCACGCTGACGGTGACCGACAACCAGGGCGCCACCGGGACGTCGTCCCGGACCATCACGGTCTCGGCGCCGAACGTGGCGCCGACCGCGTCGTTCACCGCGTCGGCCACGTCGGGCCAGGCCCCCGTCACCATCTCGTTCAACGGGACCGGCTCGTCGGACGCCGACGGCTCGGTGGCCAGCTACTCGTGGAACTTCGGTGACGGCAGCTCGGGCTCCGGCGCCACCACCTCGCGCACCTACACCACGGGCGGCACGTTCACCGTGACGCTGACCGTGACCGACAACCAGGGCGCGACCGCCACGGCGACCAGGACCGTGACCATCGCCGCCCCGAACGTCGCCCCGACGGCCTCGTTCACGGCGTCGGCCACCTCCGGCATCGCGCCGCAGTCGATCTCGTTCAACGGGAGCGGCTCGTCGGACGCCGACGGCACCGTCGCCTCCTACGCCTGGGACTTCGGTGACGGCTCGTCGGCCACCGGCGCCACCACCTCGCACACCTACACGACGGCCGGCACCTACACCGCCCGGCTGACGGTGACCGACAACCAGGGTCTGACCGGCACCACCACCCGGACCATCACGATCGCCGCCAACCAGCTGCCCACGGCCAGCTTCACGCTGACGCCGTCGAGCGGCCAGGCCCCCGTCAGCGTGAGCGTCAACGGCGGCGGCTCCTCGGACCCCGACGGCTCCATCGCCAGCTACGCCTGGACGTTCGGCGACGGTGCGTCGGCCAGCGGTGCCACGGCCTCGCACACCTACACCTCGGGCGGGACCTTCACGGTCACGCTGACCGTGACCGACAACAAGGGCGGCACGGCGAGCACCACCCGGACCGCCACCATCTCGGCGCCCAACGTGGCCCCGGTCGCGTCGTTCACCGCCACGCCCACCTCGGGCGTCGCGCCCCAGGCCGTGAGCTTCAACGGCTCCGGGTCGTCGGACGCCGACGGCTCGGTGGCCAGCTACTCGTGGAACTTCGGCGACGGCTCGTCGGCCACCGGTGCCACCGCGTCGAAGACCTACACGACGGCCGGCACGTACACGGTGACGCTGACCGTGACCGACAACCAGGGCGCCACGGGCTCGACCTCGAAGACGGTCACGATCGCCGCCAACCAGGCCCCGACCGCGAGCTTCACGCTGACGCCGTCGAGCGGGCAGGCGCCGGTGAGCGTCACGGCCAACGGCTCGGCGTCGTCGGACCCCGACGGCACGATCGCCAGCTACGCCTGGACCTTCGGCGACGGCACGAGCGGCTCGGGCCTCTCGGCCTCGCACACCTACACCACGGGCGGCACGTTCACCGTGACGCTGACGGTCACCGACAACAAGGGCGCGACCGCCTCGACGACCAGGTCGATCGTGGTCACGCCGCCGAACGTGGCCCCGACGGCCCTCGTCTCGCCGTCGACCACCTCGGGCAACGCACCGCTCACGGTGAGCTTCTCGGGCACGGGCTCGTCGGACACCGACGGCACGGTCGCGGCGTACGCCTGGGACCTCGGGAACTCGACCACCGCGTCGGGCCCGACGGCGTCGGCGACCTACTCGACGCCCGGCACCTACACGGTGACGCTGACGGTGACCGACAACCAGGGCCTCACCGACACGGACTCCGTGACCATCACGGTCTCGCCGGCGCCGACCACCACGACGACGACCACGACGTCGACGACGACCACGACGGTGCCGCCGACGACGACCACGACGTCGACCACGACCACGACGGTGCCGCCGACGACCACCACGTCGACGACGACCACGACGGTGCCGCCGACGACCACCACGTCGACCACCACCACGTCGACCACCACCACGACGGTGCCGCCGACGACCACCACCACGACCACGGTCCCGAACTCGGCCCCGACCGCCTCGTTCACCGCCACGCCGCTCTCCGGCCAGGCGCCGCTCGCCGTCAGCGTCAACGCCTCCGGGTCGAGCGACGCCGACGGGAGCATCGTCAGCTACGGCTGGAACTTCGGCGACGGGTCCAACGCCTCGGGCGTGACCGCGAGCCACACCTACACCACGGCCGGCACCTACACGCTCACGCTGACGGTGACCGACAACAAGGGCGCCACCGCCACGGCGACCCGGACCATCACGGTGTCGGCCCCGAACGTGGCCCCGACGGCCAGCTTCACGGCGACGCCGACCTCGGGCACCACTCCGCTGGTCGTCTCGTTCAACGCCGGCGCCTCGTCGGACCCCGACGGCACGGTGGCCAGCTACTCGTGGAACTTCGGTGACGGCAGCAGCGGCTCCGGCCAGACGACCAGCCACACCTACACCACGGCCGGTTCGTTCACGGCCACGCTGACGGTGACCGACAACCAGGGCGCCACCGCCACCACGACCCGTTCCGTGACCGTCTCGGCGCCGCCGCCGAACGTGGCGCCGACGGCCGTGATCACGCCGTCGACCACGTCGGGCCAGGCCCCGCTGGCGGTGAGCTTCAGCGGCGCCGGCTCGTCGGACCCCGACGGCACGATCGCCAGCTACTCCTGGAACTTCGGCGACGGCACGACGGCCACGGGCATCACGGCCAGCCGCACCTTCGCCGCCGGCACCTACACGGTGACCCTGACGGTGACCGACAACAAGGGCGCCACGGGCTCGGTGACGCAGTCGATCACGGCGACCGCCCCGCCGCCGCCGAACCAGGCGCCGGTCGCGTCGTTCACGGCGTCGGCCTCGTCGGGCCAGGCCCCGCTGGCCGTGAGCTTCAACGGCTCGGCGTCGTCCGACCCCGACGGCTCCATCTCGTCCTACGCGTGGACCTTCGGCGACGGCGCCTCGGCGTCCGGCGCCTCCACGAGCCACACGTACACCACGACGGGCACGTTCACGGTGGTCCTGACGGTGACCGACAACAAGGGCGCCACGGCGTCCACGACCCGGACCGTCACGGTCTCGGCCGCCCCGCCGCCGAACGTGGCCCCGACGGCCAGCTTCACCACCACGCCGTCGGCCGGCACCGCACCGGTCTCGGTGAGCTTCAACGGCACGGCGTCGTCGGACCCCGACGGCTCGATCGCCAGCTACGCCTGGAGCTTCGGTGACGGCTCGACCGGCACCGGTGCCACCACGAGCCACGTCTACAGCACGGCCGGCACCTTCACCGCCACGCTGACGGTGACCGACGACAAGGGTGCGACCGGGTCGACCAGCCGCACCGTCACGGTGAGCCCGAGCGGCACGCCGACCGGCGACTCGGCCTCGGTCACCATCACCGGCTCGACCAACTACTCGAACGCCGCCACGGCCAGGTCCGGCAACGTCCGGGTCACCAAGGACCAGTTCGGGATCGTCAGCGTCGGTGGCCAGCTCGTGCTGCCGGGCAAGACCTCCGGCGACGCCAAGGTGACCGTGAACGCCAGCAGGTTCTTCATCTTCGCCTTCTACTTCGGCGACATCAGCGTGGTGGACCAGAGCTCGGGCGTCGCCGTCCAGGCGCCGGTCTTCGGCTCGGTCTCCTCCACCGGCGGCGTGAACGCCGTGACGTCGACCAACAGCTGGTTCAGCTTCGGGACCTTCCCGGACCTGATCAAGCCGTTCACCGTCCGCTGGACGGTCGACGACGTCGCCTGACGCACTGCTCGACGGACGGGCCGGCACCTCCGGGTGCCGGCCCGTCCCCGTTTTTGGGCGATGATCGGGGGATGAGCGGACCACTTGCCGGAGTGCGCGTCGTGGAGCTGGCGGGGATCGGCCCCGTCCCGATGTGCGCCATGCTGCTCGCCGACCTGGGCGCCGACGTCGTGCGCGTCGAGCGGCCGGACAAGAGCCGGATCGTGCCGGACGACTTTTCCGGCGCCGGCGACGGCGCCAACCCGTGGGACGTCCTGAGCCGCAGCCGGGAGCGGGTCTCGGTCGACCTGCGCGACCCGCAGGGCGTGGCGCTGGTGCGCGAGCTCGCGTCGGTCGCCGACGTGGTGCTCGAGGGCTACCGGCCCGGCGTGGTCGAACGTCTCGGCGTGGGCCCCGACGACCTGTGCGCGGCCAACCCCCGGCTGGTCTACGGCCGCATGACCGGGTACGGCCGGACCGGCCCGCGGGCCACCGAGGCCGGCCACGACCTCAACTACCTGGCGGTGGCCGGCGTGCTCGCCCACGTGGGCCGCGCGGGCCAGCCGCCCAGCCCGCCGCTCAACCTGGTCGGCGACTTCGGCGGCGGGGCGATGTTCCTGGTGGCCGGCGTGCTGGCCGCGCTGGTCGAGCGGGCGACGTCGGGCCAGGGGCAGGTGGTCGACGCCGCCATGGTCGACGGTGCGGCGCTGCTGATGGGGTCGCTCTACGGCGCCTACGCGTCGGGCTACTGGTCGGCCGAGCGCGGCACCAACCTGCTCGACGGCGGCGCCCCGTTCTACGACTGCTACGAGTGCGCCGACGGCCGCTGGCTCTCGGTGGGGGCCGTCGAGGGCCCGTTCTTCGCCGAGCTCTGCGACGGCCTGGGCATCGCCGGCGACGACCTGCCCGACCAGCACGACCAGTCCCGCTGGCCCGAGCTGCGCGAGCGCATCGCGGCGGCCGTGCGCACCCGCACCCGCGACGAGTGGTGCCAGGTCTTTGCCGGCCGCGACGCCTGCGTGGCGCCGGTGCTCACGATGGGCGAGGCGCCGCACGACCCGCACGCCGTGGCGCGCGGTGCGTTCGTCGACCAGGGCGGCGTCTACCAGCCGGGTCCGGCGCCGCAGTTCTCCCGCTCGTCGCTCGACGTCCCGCCCGTGGGCCGCGACGTGGGCGACCCCCACGCCACGCTCGGCCGCTGGGGCGTCGACGCCGGCCGCGTCGACGCGCTCGTCGCCGACGGCGTCGTCGGTCCCTAGCCGACCGGGGCGGCGCCGCGGCCGGTCAGCAGAGGTACTCCGACATCGCCACGCTGCGCAGGCGCGACATGTCGAACACCGTGCCGACGCTGTCCATCATCACGGTCAGGTTCTCGAGGTCCCCGTTGTGGAACGCCTCGATGTCGGCCACGACCTCCTCGGACGGCCACGACTCGACCACGACGCCGTCCACGGGCGGGGCGCCCGGCGTGACGGCGTGCGCCACCGTGTTGCGCACGTAGCGGCGCCGGGGCTGCACGTCCTCGGACATGGGCGACTGGTGGCCGTACCAGAACTCCCGGAACGTCCGCTCGTCGAGCGCCGGGTTGCGGTGCACGAGCGCCACGGTGGTCACGCCGGGCGAGCGGGCGCCGGCGGGCCAGCTGCGGGGGTCGCCGCGGCGCTCCCCGTACTCGGACCACACGGCCTCGGTCACCAGGTACGCGTCGCAGCGGACGCCCACGCCGTCGAGCACGTCGGTCACCGCCGCATGGCGGTCGTGGGCCGGGAGCCAGACGCCGAGCACGGCGCGCAGCGGCAGCTCGCCCCCGGGGCAGGGCATCGGTCCGGCGATGCCGACGGCGTCGTCCGCCAGGTGCGCCGAGATGCCGGTGCCCCCGGCGGCGGCGACGGCCGGGACGACCTCGCCGAGCACCTGCTCGCGCAGGTCGGCGCCGTCGCGCGACGCGCGCTCACGGACCAGGTAGACCAGCTTCTCCATGGGGTGCCTCCGCTCCTCCCGGCCGTGCGGCCGGGACCGCTACTCGCCGTCCGCCACGCCGAGCGACCGTCGCACGGCGATCCACGCCCCCACCACGTCGGCGAACGGGGCAGGGTTGTAGATGTCCTCCTCGAAGGACCACATGCCGTCGCCCGCGTAGTGGAGGATCGTGATGTTGTACTCCTGGTGCACCGAACCGTCGCCGGGGTCCTCGAGCCGGTTCCACACCTTGCAGATGACCCAGCCGCGGTCCTCGTCGACGGTGTACCACTCGATCGGGAACGACGTGAACGCCGAGTTGGGCCAGACCGACATCGTCGAGGAGATCCACTCGAGGATGGCCTCCCGGCCCTCGAAGAACCCGTAGAGGTGCTCCTTGTAGGTGGCGTCCGGGGTGAAGGTCCGGGCCCACCGCTGCCAGTTGCCGGTCGCCCCGCCCTCTGCCGCGGCCGCCTGGTACTCGGTGAACGCCTGCTCGATCTCGTCGCGTGTCCAGCTGCCCATGCGTCCATCCTGCCCCAACTCCGTATTTCGTGACGTCCCGCAGCGAGGTGGCTGCGAGACGTCACCACACGGCAGGAGCACGGGGGAGCGCGGTGCGCAGGGAGGTGACGGGGAAGACTGTGGAGGTGGCCGACCTGTTCCGGTTCGAGCACGTCAGCCTGGTCGACGTGGGGACGACGGTGCTCGACGACGTCGACGTGGCGGTCCCGGCCGACGGCATCACGGTGGTGAGCGGACCCTCGGGCTCGGGGAAGTCCACCCTCCTGCGCATGTGCAACCGGCTCGTCGTGCCGACCTCTGGCCGTGTGCTGCTGAGGGGGAAGTCGCTCGACGAGATGGACCCCGTCGAACTGCGCCGCCAGGTCGGCATGGTGTTCCAGAGGCCGACGGTCTTCGACGGGACCTGCCACGACAACCTGCGTGCCGCGTGTGCCCGGCACCAGACGCTGCCGACCGCGGCTGCCGAGGCCATGCTGTCCCGCGTGGGTCTGGACCCTGGTCTGCTCGACCGCGACGCCAGGGTGCTGTCCGGGGGCGAGGCGCAACGCCTCTGCCTGGCCCGGACCCTGACGACCGGTTGTCGCGTCCTGCTGGCCGACGAGCCCACCTCGGCGCTCGACCACCAGGCGACCGCAGTGCTGGAAGCGCTGGCGCGCGACCTGGCCGACGGCGGCATGCCGGTGCTGTGGGTCACCCACGACCGGTCCCAGGCCGACCGACTGGCCGACCACCGCCTCGTCGTCGAGAACGGGAGGGTCCGTGACTGAGCTGCCGGCCATGACGACCGCGATCCTCGGAGCGGCCGGCACCGTGAGCCCGAGGTGGTGGTCGCTGGCCGCCGCGCTGAGCCTGGTGGGCGTCGCAGTCGCGCTGTCGACGGTCCAGCGCCTCGGGCTCACGCGCGACCTGCTCGTCGCAGCGGTGCGGGCCGGGGCCCAGCTGGCGCTGATCGGTGTCGCGCTCGAGATGGTGCTGCGACCCGGTCGGCCGCTCTGGCTGGGCTGGCTCTGGGTCGCCGTCATGGTCGTCTTTGCTGCGTGGACGAACTCCCGTCGTGCGCCAGAGGTACCGGGCGCGTTCGTCCTGGGGGCTGCCGCCTACACCGCGTCGCTGGCCGTGTCGCTCGGCGTGCTGTTCGGCTTCCGGATCTTCCCGCTCGAGGCCCGCACGCTCATCCCGCTGTCCGGGATGGTCGTCGGCAACTCGCTGGCGGCGACCGTGCTCGTCGGCCGTCGGGTCGTTGCCGAGCTGCGTGACCGTCGGGACGAGGTCGAGGCGCGTCTTGCGCTGGGCATGACGTCGGCGGAGGCGGCGCACCCGTTCCTGCGCAACGCGGTCCGTACGGCTCTCGTCCCGCAGGTCGAGACGACGAAGGCGGTGGGCATCGTCTTCCTGCCCGGCGCCATGGTCGGCCTGATCCTGGCCGGTGCCGACCCCGCCGACGCCGTGCGGGTCCAGGTGGCGGTGATGTACCTCATCCTGGGAGCGGTCTCGACGACCACCGCCGTCATGGCCGTCGGGCTCACCCGCCGTCTGTTCACGCCGGACCACCGGCTGGTGAGGCTCCCGGCCCCCGACGACCCGACGTCGTCCCGCTGAGCCGGCCGCACACGAGGGTGCGGCAGGGGCGCGGGCGGGGGAGTGGGAGACTGCGCAGATGACCGACGCGTACCCGGGTCTTCCCGCTCCGCCGCCCGAGGGGTCGTCGCCCCTGCCGGCCGGCACCTACGACGGCCAGACGGTCCTGGTGACCGGCTCCGGCACCGGGCTCGGCAAGGCCATTGCCACAGAGTTCGCCCGGCTGGGCGCCCAGGTGGTGGTCGCCAGCCGCGGTGAGGACCACCGCGCCGCCGGCGTCGCTGCGTGCGAGGCGGCCGGCGGGCGCGCCGTGGGCGTGCCGCTCGACGTGCGCGACCCCGAGTCGGTCGTGGCCGCGTTCGACGCGGCGGCCGGCGCCTTCGGCCCGGTCGGTGTGTGCGTCAACAACGCGGCGGGCAACTTCCCCGTCCCGGCCGAGGACCTGTCGCCCGGCGGCTGGCGGGCCGTCACCAGCATCGTCGCCGACGGCACGTTCTTCATGAGCCGCGAGTTCGCCCGCCGGGCGCTGGCCGACGGCCGCCCCGGCAGCATCCTCAACGTCGGCGCGTCGTACGCCTGGACCGGCGGACCCGGCTTCGCCCACTCGTCGGCCGCCAAGGCTGCGGTCAAGAACCTGACCGAGACGCTGGCGGTGGAGTGGGGACCGTCGGGCATCCGGGTCAACGGCCTGGTGCCCGGGCTGGTGCCCCACGCCGACGAGGCCGAGCACATCGTCGGGGCCGACGGCGTGCCCGACCGCGGCTCGACCGAGGACCGCCGCAACCCCGGCTACCGGCTCGGCCTGCCCCGCGAGCTGGGCTGGGCGGCGGTGTTCCTCTGCTCGCCCTGGGCGTCGTTCGTCAACGGCCACACGTTCGTCGTCGACGGCGCCAACTGGCAGCGCCGGGCGATGCTGCAGCCCGAGTTCACCCCGATCCGCGCCCAGCTGGGCCGGCCCCCGTTCGGCACCCCGGAAGAAGAAGGAGCCTCCTGATGCCCACCGACGAGCGCTACATCGACGTCGAGGTCAGCGACCACGTCGCCACACTCACCCTGAACCGGCCCGACAAGCTCAACGCCTGGTCCTGGGAGTCGGCCCGGCAGCTGGCCGGGATCGCCGACGAGCTCCGGTTCGACGACGACGTGCGCGTGGTGGTCCTCCAGGCCAACGGCCGGGCGTTCTGCGCCGGGGTCGACCTGGGCATGCCCGAGGACCGGATCACCGGCCGCTCGCCCGCCGAGAAGGTCCGGAACTACTACGAGAAGTTCCGCTGGGTGCACGAGCGGTTCCACGTGTTCTCCAACCTGCCGCAGCCGATCGTGGTCGCCGTCCACGGCTACTGCCTGGGCGCCGGGCTGGAGATCGCCATGATGGGCGACATCCGGCTGTGCGCCGACGACGCCAAGTTCGCCCTCCCGGAGACCAGCATCGGCGTGGGGCTCGACGCCGGCGCCGACCTCCGCCTGGTGACCGAGATCGGTGCGGGCTGGACCAAGCTGCTCGCCATGACGGGCCGGCGGATCGACGCCGAGACCGCGCAGCGCATCGGCATCGTCCAGGAGGTCCACCCCGTCGACGAGCTGCGGGACAAGGCCCGTGCGATGGCGCTGGAGATCGCGGGCAACGCCCCGCTCGGCGTGCAGATCGTGAAGCGCACCGTGAACTTCCGGGCCGAGCAGGGGCTCGCCGAGGCGCTCCGGTTCGAGGCGGCGTCGTGCGCCGTCGCGTTCGTGTCCGAGGACATGCCCGAGGGCTACCGGGCCAAGGCCGAGAAGCGTCCCCCGGAGTTCAAGGGGTACTGAGCCCTGCCGGTGCCGGGCGTCCCGGTCAGGTGGTGTAGTCGGCGTTGATCCGGACGTACCCGTCCGACAGGTCGCAGCCGTAGACGGTCCACGAGGCGTCGCCGACCGCGAGGTCCACGCCGATCTCCACCTCGTCGCCCTGCAGGTACTGCTCGAGCGCGGCGAGCCCGTCCTCGCCGGGCCGGGCCGGGTAGGTCTCGGCGCCGCCGAACCGGATGACCACGGCGTCCTGGTCGATGTCGGTGTCGTCGGCGCACTTGCCGACCGCCATCGCGACGCGGCCCCAGTTGGGGTCGGCGCCGTGGACGGCGGTCTTCACCAGCGGCGAGTTGAGCACGGACTTGGCCACCCGGCGGGCCTGGTCGTCGTCGCGCGCCCCGGTGACGGTGACGGTCAGCAGCTTGGTGGCGCCCTCGCCGTCGCGGGCCAGCTGGCGGGTCAGGTCCAGGCACACCTGCAGCAGCGCCGCCTCGAGGTGGACGGGGTCCACGGCCCCGGCCAGCCCGTTGGCCAGCACCACGGCGGTGTCGGAGGTGGACGTGTCCGAGTCGACCGACAACGAGTTGAACGTCCGGGCCACGACCCGGCGGAACACGGCGTCGAGCTGCTCGGCCGGCACGGCGGCGTCGGTCGTGAGGAACGCCAGCATGGTCGCCATGTCGGGCTCGAT
This sequence comes from uncultured Actinomycetes bacterium, assembly GCA_903930035.1. Classification (GTDB taxonomy): domain Bacteria; phylum Actinomycetota; class Acidimicrobiia; order Acidimicrobiales; family Microtrichaceae; genus CAJANQ01. The sequence continues at coordinate 10,391 of CAIYXG010000172.1, forward strand.
CATCCCGACGCCCTTGGCCACGCCCACCACCCGGGCGGTGCCGCCCGCGGCGGGGAGCTCGGCGACCGCCACCTTGGGGTGGGTGTCGGTGGTCATGATGGCCCGGGCCACGGCGAGGGCGTCGGTGCCGTCGGCGGCGGGTGCTGCGGCGAAGTACGCGCGCACCCGGTCCATGGGGTAGGGGCGGCCGATGACCCCGGTCGAGGCCACCAGCAGGTCGTCGGCGGCACAGCCGAGCGCCCCGGCGGCCAGGGACGCCAGCTCGTCGGCGTCTTCGAGCCCCTGCGGGCCGTTGGCCACGTTGGCGTTCTTGGAGACCACCACGAACCCGCGGAGCGCGCCGCCGGCGACGGCCCGCCGGGACACCTCGACGCTGGGTCCGGCGAACCGGCTGCGGGTGAACACCGCGGCCGCGGTGCACGGGACCTCGGCGACGAGCAGGCAGAGGTCGTCGGTGCCGTCCTTGATCCCGACGTTGCCGACGTGGGCGGCAAACCCCGGGGGCAGCGGGACGGGGCCGTCGGGCACGGGCGCAGGCATGCCCGGATTCTGGCAGACCGGCCTGCGCCCGCCGGGCCTCGTCACGGCCCTTCCGTGCCCGGGGTGCCGCCACTAGCGTCGGCGCCATGACCGACGTGCCCTACGCCTCCGCCCTCGACGCCGCCGACGCGGTCCGCCGCAGGGAGGTGAGCCCGAGCGAGCTGATGGACCACTACCTGGCCGAGGTCGACCGGGTGAACCCGGTGCTGAACGCCTTTGCGCTCCGCGACGACGACCGGGCCCGGGAGCTGGCCGCCGCCGCGACCGACCTGGTGGCGAGCACCCCGGCCGAGGACCTGCCGCCGTTCCACGGGGTGCCGATGCCGATCAAGGACCTGGACGACGTGGCGGGCTGGCCGACCACGTTCGGGTCGCGGGGCACGCCCACCGCCCCGGCCGACGCCGACGTCCCCGAGGTGGCGCGCCTGCGCGCCGCCGGCTTCGTGTTCATGGGCAAGACCACGACGCCCGAGTTCGGCACGGTCTCCATGACCGAGTCCGAGCGGCTGGGCATCACGCGCAACCCGTGGAACACCGAGCACACGCCGGGCGGCTCGTCGGGCGGCTCTGGCGCCGCCGTCGCGTCGGGCATGGCCCCCATCGCCCACGCGTCGGACGGCGGCGGCTCCATCCGCATCCCGGCGTCGTGCAACGGCCTGGTCGGCCTGAAGGCCAGCCGCAACCGCATCACGGGGCTCGTCGAGTCGGTGTTCGGGGCGTCGACCGTGGGGGTCGAGACCTGGACGGTCGCCGACACCGCGGCGGCCCTCGACGTGCTCGGCGTGTTCGACACCGGCTCGTGGAACCTGGCCCCGCCGCCGGCGCGGCCCTACGCCCAGGAGGTCGGCGCCGACCCGGGCCGTCTGCGGATCCTGGTCACCTCCGAGAACGCGCTCGGCGTGCCGGTCGACCCCGCGTGCGTCGACGCGGTCGACCAGACCGCCCGGCTGCTCGAGTCGCTCGGCCACGAGGTCCTGACCGACGGCCTCGTCTACCCCGACGCCGGCCGGTTCCTGGAGGGGTTCCTGTCGGCGTGGACCACGCTGTCGGCCGGCGTCCCTGTCGTCGACGAGTCGGCGCTCGAGCCTCACAACCGCGCCAACCGCGCGCAGGCCCGCACCCTCGACGCCATGTCGATGGTCGAGGCCGTGCAGATGCTCCAGCTGCTGTCGCGGCACTTCGTCGAGCAGTTCGGCGCCGCCTTCGACGTGCTCGTGACGCCCACGATGGCCGTCGAGCCCCCGAAGGTCGGGACGATCTGGGAGGGCATGGACCAGGACCCGAACGCACCGCTGTTCAACTGCACGCCCATGGCCGCCTACACGGCGATGTTCAACGTGACGGGCCAGCCCGCGATCTCGCTGCCGCTGCACATGTCGGCGTCCGGCCTGCCCGTGGGGGTGCAGTTCGCCGCCGGCGCCTGGCAGGAGGACCTGCTGCTCCGGCTGGCCAGCCAGGTCGAGGAGGCGGCCCCCTGGGTCGCCCGCCGCCCGAGCGTCTAGCACGACGCACCGCCGGACCTCGTTGCGGGAGCCACTCCCGCGCGAAGGGTGTTCGTTCGGACGGTGTCGGTGGTCGCGACTAGAACAGGGCCACGCTGGCGCTGGGGGCTGCTGGCTGGAGAGGGAGCAGGTCAGATGCGAATCACCTCACGGCGCCACGCGCCGGTCCTACTGGTGTGTCTCGGCGCACTGGCACTTGTCGCCGGTGCGTGCACCACACCGACCGGCATGCCGGGCAACACACCGCCCAACGCCGTCATTGCGGCGAGCCCGGAGACCGGTCCGGCGCCGCTGACCGTGGAGCTCTCGGGCGCCGGCTCGTCCGACTTCGGCGGGTCCGTCGCGGCCTGGTCCTGGAACTTTGGTGACGGGTCGCCCGTCGAGACCGGTGCCACGGTCAGCCACACGTTCGTCTCGCAAGGGACCTACAACGTCACGCTCACCGTGACCGACAACCAGGGCGCCACGGGCATCGCGCAGCAGCAGATCGTGGTGGGTCCCGGGTTCAACGCCTCGCCGACCGCCCGCATCGTCGCGGCGCCCGTGTCGGGCAAGGTCCCGCTCACCGTGGCCTTCGACGGCACGACGTCGAGCGACCCCGACGGCACCGTCGAGACCTACATCTGGGACTTCGGCGACGGCGCCACCTCGACCGACCGCTCGCCGACCCACACCTTCACGTCGGCGGCCAGCCGGATCGTGTCGCTGACCGTGGTCGACGACGGCGGCGCCACCTCGACCGCGACCGAGAGCATCGACGTCGTCCCGAACCAGCCGCCGACCGCAGCGGCCGGCGTCGCCAGCCCGGTCGTGAAGGTCAACCGCGCCGCCACCTTCAGCTCGGCGGGCTCGACCGACGCAGACGGCACCGTGGTCGCCTACGACTGGGACTTTGGTGACGGTGCCTCGTCGACCTCCGCCAGCCCGACGCACGTCTACACGGCGACCGGCGACTACACGGCCACCCTGGTCGTGACCGACGACGACGGTGACACGGCGACCACGACGGTCGCCGTCACGGTGTTCGCCAACCCGAGGCCGACGGCGGTCATCTCGAGCGACGTGACCGCTGGCCAGACTCCGCTCACGGTCAACTTCGACGGCACGGGCTCGGTCGACGACGACCCGATCGTCGGATACCTCTGGGAGTTTGGCGGCGGGACGTTCTCGACCGCCCCGGCGCCGTCGTTCACCTTCAGCGGCAGCGGACTCCGGACCGTCACGCTCACGGTGACCGACGCCGACGGTGCCACGAGTGCGACGTCGGTCGACATCGACGTGACGCCCATCCCGAACGTGCCGCCGACTGCGACCGCCACCGGGACCCCCACCTCGGGCAAGGAGCCCCTGGTGGTCCTGTTCTCGTCCGCAGGGTCCGCTGACACCGATGGCACCATCCAGTCCTTCCGGTGGGACTTCGGCGACGGCACCAGCTCGACCCAGGCGAACCCTTCGCACACCTACGGCGCCGCCGGCGTGTACACGGCCGTGCTCAAGGTGACCGACGACGCAGGTGGCACGGCCACGGCCACGGTGGGCGTGACCGTCATCCCGAACCAGCCGCCGACCGCGGTGGCTGCGGCGACGCCCACCTCGTTGCGGGTGGGGCTCCCCGTCAGCTTCTCGTCGGCCGGATCGGGCGACGCCGACGGCACGATCACGACTGCGTGGGACTTTGGTGACGGGACCACCTCGTCGCTGGCCAACCCGTCCCACGCCTACGACACGGCGGGCACCTTCACGGCCACCCTGACGGTGACCGACGACAACGGCGCGACCGCCACCGCGACCCGCACAATCACGGTGGTGGCCAACCAGCGGCCGACGGCCGCGCTGAACGCGACGCCGGTGTTCGGCGCCCGTCCGCTGGTCGTGAACTTCAACTCGTCGGCGTCGGCCGACGCCGACGGCAGCATCGTCAGCCGGTCCTGGTCGTTCGGCGACGGCGGGACGTCGGGGTCGACCAGCCCGTCGCACACCTACAACACGGCGGGCACCTACACGGCCACCCTGACGGTGACCGACGACAACGGCGCGAC
>CAIYXG010000173.1 GCA_903930035.1 uncultured Actinomycetes bacterium
CCGCAGATGAAACCTCCGGTCGGGAAGTCAGGCCCTTTGATGAACTTCGTCAGTTCTGGAATGGTGATCGAGGGGTTGTCGATCTGGGCACAAACACCGTCAATCACCTCACCGAGGTTGTGCGGCGCCATGTTGGTGGCCATGCCGACGGCGATGCCCGACGTGCCGTTGACCAGCAGGTTGGGCAGCCGGCCGGGCAGGTAGACGGGCTCGCCCCGCTCGCCGTCGAAGGTGGGGCGGAACTCGACGGTGTCCTCGTCGATCTCGCCGAGCATCTCCAGCGCGGCGTCGGTCAGGCGGCACTCGGTGTAGCGGTACGCGGCCGGCGGGTCGTCGAGGCTCCCGAAGTTGCCGTGCGGGTCGACCATCGTGATGTTGCGGCTGAAGTCCTGGCCCATGCGCACGAGGGCGTCGTAGATCGCGCCGTCGCCGTGCGGGTGGTACTTGCCCATGGTCTCGCCCACGACGCCGGCGCACTTGCGGTGGGGCCGGTCGGGCCGGAGGCCCATGTTGGCCATGGCGTGCAGGATGCGGCGCTGCACGGGCTTGAGCCCGTCCCGCACGTCGGGGATGGCCCGGGCGGTGATGACCGAGAGGGAGTAGGCGAGGAACGAGTCGCTGAGCTCCTCGGTCACCGGGGTGTCGATGATCTCCCGGGCGAACGGCTCGTCGAACAGCTGCGGTTGGCGTGGCATGGGCGGCATTCTCCCAACCTGCACCGACACGCGGGGTGACCCCCGGGGCCTGCGCTTGGACCGCCCCGTGCCGCCGGGAGAGGATGACCCCCATGACTGATGCACCGTGGCAGGGCGACGCCTGCTCGCTCGTCGAGGCCTTCCGGTCGGGGGAGCGCTCCCCCCGGGAGGAGGTCGAGGCGACCCTCGTGGCCATCGAGGAGTCCGACCTCAACGCCTTCTCGTTCATCGACCCGGACCGGGCGCTCGCCGCGGCCGACACGGCCGACGTGAACCTGCCGTTCGGTGGCGTCCCGGTGGGCATCAAGGAGCTCGACGCCGTCGCGGGCTGGCCCCACACGCACGCCTCGCTGCTCTTCAAGGACCACGTGGCCACCACCACGCAGGACAGCGTGGCCCGGCTGCTCGAGCGGGGCGGCGCGGTGCCCGTGGGCATGACGACGGCCTCGGAGTTCGGCGGGCTCAACGTCTCGGTGACCAAGCTGAACGGCGTCACGCACAACCCCTGGCGCCACGGCCGCACGACCGGCGGGTCCTCGGCGGGCTCCGCCGCCGCGGTCTCGGGCGGCCTGGTGACCCTGTGCACCGCGGGCGACGGCGGCGGCTCCATCCGGATCCCTGCGGGCTACACGGGCCTGGTGGGGCTCAAGGGCACCTACGGTCGCATCTCGCGGGGCCCCAACGCCCCGCACCGCCCCGGCACCGAGGTGTGCGGCGCACTTACCCGCTCCGTCCGTGACATCGCCCGGCACTACGACGTCGCCGCCGGCACTGCGCTGACCGACCCGACCTCGCTGCCGTCCCACGGCCGGTGGGAGGCCGAGCTGGGCACGCACGAGCTGGCCGGCAGGAAGATGGGCCTCTGCCTGGACCTGGGTGGGGTGACGCTCGAGCCGGGGGTGGCCGAGACCCTGCGGGCCTCCGCCGAGCAGCTGGCCCAGGTGACGGGCATGGAGCTCGTCGAGATCGAGGTCCCGCTGCCCAACCTGGCGGCGCAGTGGGTCATGGGCAACCTGTCGGCGCTCATCGCCGAGCTGGGCGACATGTGGCCGAAGCGGGCGGGCGAGCTCACCGACCAGGTGCGGCTGGGCCTGCTGCTCGCCGACTCCATGTACAACCTGCGGGTCGCCGGCGTGGCCGAGGAGCTGCGCGTGCAGGCCTACCAGGCCATGGCGGAGGCGTTCGGCAAGGTCGACCTGGTCGTGGCGGCCACCAACCCCGGCCCGGCGTTCAAGGCCTCGTCGACGGTGAGCGCGCCCGACGCCGACAAGATCGAGCGGCTGCTCGAGGCGCCGGGCGTGCACCACGTCGTCCGGGGCCTCATGGGCTCGATGCGGCTGGCGAAGGGGATCGCCCCGTCCCTGCCCAACCGGACGCTGGACGTGGCGACGGCCAAGATCCCCGACATCGTCACGATGGGCGCGCTGACGATCATCTCCAACCTGTACGGCAACCCGGCGGTGTCGATCCCCGGCGGCCTGGTCGACGGCCTGCCGGTCGGCCTGCAGGTGCTGGCGCCGCACCACCAGGACGGCCTGCTGCTCGACGTGGCGCTGCGCGCCGAGTCGGAGATCGGCTGGACCTACCCGTTCCTGCCCGCCTGAGGCTCAGGCGGGCAGGATGAGCTCGGCGGCCTGACGCAGCTGGTCGACCGACCCGGCGTGCACCATGATCTCGGTGACCGCCGACTCCTTCCACGCCGCGAGCCGGTCGGCGATGCGGGCGGGGGTGCCGACGAGCGAGATCTCGTCGGCGAACTCCACCGGGACCTTCATGACGGCCTCGTCGCGCTTGCCGTCGAAGAACAGGTCCTGGATCTCGACCGCGGCGTCGCCCAGGCCCATCCGGGCGGCCAGCTTGGTGTGGTAGTTCTGGCCCTTGGCGCCCATGCCCCCGATGTAGAAGGCGAGCATCGCCCGGGTCCCGGCGAGCGCGTTCTCGATGGTCTCGGGCTGGTCGTCCTCGGTCACGTTGAACATCGAGATGGCCGCGACCTGGAAGTCGTCCTTGGCGCCGGCGAGCTGGTCGGCGTAGACGTCCTGGCGGTAGGGGGAGTAGTAGAGCGGGAACCAGCCGTCGGCGATCTCGGCGGTCTGGGCCACGTTCTTGGGACCCTCGGCCCCCAGGTAGATGGGGATCTCCCGGCGCAGCGGGTGGACGATCGACTTGAGCGGCTTGCCCAGCCCGACCGAGCCCTCGCCCGAGTAGGGGTGCTGGTAGAACTCGCCCTGGAAGTTGAGCGGCTCCTCGCGGGCCATGACCTTGCGGATGATCTCGACGTACTCCCGGGTGCGGGCGAGCGGCTTGTTGGACGGCCGGCCGTACCAGCCCTCCACCACCTGCGGGCCCGACACGCCCAGGCCCAGCCGGAGCCGCCCGTTGGAGAGGTAGTCGAGCGTGATGGCGCTCATGGCGGTGGCCGTCGGCGTGCGGGCCGCCAGCTGCACCACGGCGGTGCCGAGCGCGATCTTCTCCGTGCGGGCCGCCAGGTACGCGAGCGGCGTCAGGGCGTCGGAGCCCCAGGCCTCGGCGGTCCACACCGAGGTGAACCCCATCTTCTCCGCCTCGACGGCCTTGTCGGCCCAGTCGGGAGCGGGCATCGCGCCCCAGTAGCCGAGCATCAGTCCGAGCTGCATGTGCGTTCCTTCTCTCTTGCGGTCGTGCGCGGCGCGTCAGGCGTCGGCGACGGTCACTTGCCCTGGAAGTTCGGGGTCCGCTTCTCCTTGAAGGCGCGCGGGCCCTCCTTGGCGTCCTCGGACCCGAAGACGTCCCAGCCGTAGGTGAACTCGTGCGTGAGCGCCTCGTTCTCCTCCATGCCGTTGGTCTCGCGCAGGGTCTTGAGCAGTGCCTTCACGGCCAGCGGGCCGTTCTCGCAGATGCGGTTGCCGATCTCGATCGCCTTGGCGAGCGCCTCGCCGTCCGGGACGACGTGGCCGACCAGGCCCAGCTCGAGCGCCCGCTGCGCCGAGATGTGGTCGCCGGTCAGGAGCAGCTCGCAGGCGATCGTGTAGGGGATCTGGCGCGGGATACGGACCGCCGACCCGCCCATCGGGTAGAGCGACCAGCGCACCTCGGAGATCCCGAACTTGGCCGACTCGCCGGCCACACGGATCTCGGTCGCGCCCAGCAGCTCGGTGCCACCCGCGATGGCCGTGCCCTCGGCGGCCAGGATGATCGGGACGTTTGGGCGCCAGGTGCGCAGCAGCGCCTTCCAGGGCAGGTCGGGGTCGGCGCCGAGCCGGCCCATCACGTCGAGCTCGTCGGCCTCGGCGTTGCCCTGGTGGCCGCCGGCCATCTCCTTCAGGTCGGCGCCGGAGCAGAAGTTGCCGCCCGCCCCCGTGAGCACGATGCACCGGATGTCAGGGTCGGTGTCGGCCTCGACGCAGGCGTCGTAGAGGCGCACGAGCATCTCGCCGTTGATCGCGTTCTGCCGCTCGGGGCGGTTGAGCGTGATGATCAGCAGGTGGCCCTGTCGTTCGGTCAGCAGTGCGGGCATCTGGTCCTCCGTCGGGTCCCTCGTGTCGGTCCGGGGCACCCTACGCGGCCCGGCCCCGGCGTGCCGAGCCCCGGTACCCTCAGGGCATGCACCGCGTCTACATCCACGAGCTCGTCGACGTCGTCGGGACCGCCCGCGCCAAGTACCAGCACCACATGACCGCCAACTGGTGCCCCGAGGCCGGCCCGCTCCGCCGGCAGTCGTGCTTCGGCGTGTTCTCGGTGGTCGGCTCGACCGGCCGGTGGCCCCAGGTCGTGAACCTGTGGGAGTACGCCGGCTGGGAGGACCTGGCCCACAACTTCGAGGTCGAGCTGGTGGGTGCCGACCACCGCGACCCGATGCTCGCCGAGTGGTGGGCGGCCGCGGCCGAGCTCCGCACCGGCGGCCTGGACCGCATCCTCGTCGCCCACGCCGACTCGCCCTCGGCGGCCGACTGGGCGTCCCGTGGCGGCACCGGCGCCGTCGCCTACGTGCACGAGACCGTGACCTGCCGCCCCGGCACCGCCGACCAGGTGTGCGAGGCGGTCGTGGGCCCGGCGACCGAGGACCACGCGCGCTTCGGCATGGAGCTGGTGGGTGCGTTCCGCACCGCCATGCGCGCCGACGACGAGGTCATCGGCATCTGGTCCCTGCCCGACTGGGACTCCTGGGCCCGCTTCGAAGCGGCGAGCGACGGCGGCGACGTCGAGTTCTTCCACCTCTACGAGCGGCTGGGCGAGACCGTCACCGGCCGCCAGCGGGTCCTGCTGGTCGACGCCGAGCTGTCCCCGCTGCGCACGGGCCGCCAGCCCACCGCCGAGGACCGCCGCCCCCTCGACCAGTTCTGACGGGCCGCCGGGAGGTTCAGCCGGCCGGGGGCTCCAGGTCGGGCAGGCCCATCGCCAGGGTGGCCGACTCGATGCCGCCGTCGATCTCCAGGATCTTGCCGGTCAGGTACGACCCCGCGGGCGAGCACAGGTAGAGCACGCCGGCCGCAATGTCCTCGGGGGTGCCCAGCCGGCGTAGCGGCGTGTTGGCCTCCATCGTCTGGCGCAGCTGGTCGTCGGTCAGCACCATCTCGAGCGCCGAGGTGGCCACCGAGCCGACGGCGATCGCGTTCACCCGGATGTGCGGGTTGAGGTCGGCCGCCATGATCCGCGTCAGGTGGGTGAGGGCCCCCTTGGCGGTCCCGTAGGCGGAGAACCCGCGGTCGGGCAGCCGGCCGGCGGCCGACGAGATGTTGACCACGGCGCCCCCGCCGCGGGCCAGCATCGCCGGCACGGCCTGCTTGGTCAGCTCGAACGCCGTCGTGACGTTGAAGGAGAACGCCTTCTCGAAGCTCTTCACGCTGGTCTCGAGCAGCGGCTTGGGGAACGAGCCGCCGGCGTTGTTGACCAGCAGGTCCAGGCCGCCGAGCCGCTCGGTGGCCACGGCCACCAGCTCGCCGAGCCGGTCGATCTCGAACACGTCGAACGCCACCGGCACGGCGCGCACGCCGAAGGCCTCGGCCTCGGCAGCGGTCTGCTCCACCTGCTCGAGGGTCCGTGACGCGACCACCACGTCGGCGCCGGCCTCGGCGAGCGCGAGCGCCGACGCCTTGCCGATGCCCCGGCCGGCGCCGGTCACCAGCGCAACCTTCCCGTCGACCCGGAAGCTGTCGAGGATGCCCATCAGTCGTCTCCGTCCTGCTGTTGGAGCTGTGCGATCTTGTCGGCCGACTCGTTGACGGCCCAGCGGTAGATGCCCTGGGCCATGAGCGAGCGCTCGGCCTCGAGCCGGGCCAGGTTGACGTCGCGCCGGACGGCCAGCACGCCGGCGTCGTCGGGCGCGGCGAGCGCCGCGAACTCGGCCAGGTGGCCGGCCAGCCGGAGGTCGCCCTCGGCCGCGAGCGACGTGGCCCGGTCGGCCAGGACCGCGGCCCCGCCGGCCAGCGCGGCGAGCTCCGCCGCAAGGGCAGTCTCCCGGGCCGGCTGCAGGTGCGAGGGGTTGCCGTCGTACCAGCCGCCGTACAGGCGCCAGAGGTTGCGGACCACGAACTCCGGGTCGTCGTAGACGGGCTGGAGCCACGGCCGCCCCGCCAGGTGTGCCGGGACGCGCACGGTATGGACCAGGTCGTCGAGCCGGGCGCCGGCGTTCATGAGGGCGAGCGACTGCTCCACGAGCGACTCGAGCAGCTCGGCGGTGTCGGCCAGCACGCCGGCGATGCGGTCGCGCCCGGCGATCGGCAGGCCGTGGCCGGGCAGCATGAGCTCGGCGCCGAGCGCGGCCATCTTCCGCAGCGCCGCGGCCCACTCGAAGGGGAACCGCTGCACCTTCTGGGGGTTGCCGCAGTTGGGGGCGGCCCAGATGAACAGGTCGCCGGTGCACAGGACCTTGCGGTCGGGCACCCAGACCCAGGTGCCGTCGTCGGTCTCGCCCTTGTCGTGGTGCAGCTCGACCCGCAGCCCGCCGACCGTCAGGTCCAGGCGGTCGTGGTAGGTCTCGTCGGGGTAGCGGAACCCGGACGGGAACATGGGCTGGGGCAGCTGGAACTGCCGCTGGTTGATGGTGCCGTTGTACCCGTTGGTCAGGTCGTAGCGGTCGAACCGGGCCGGCAGGTTCTCGTGGGCGACCACGCGCACCGGCGCGCCCTCGTCCTCGAACAGCGGGACGGCCCACACGTGGTCCACGTGGCCGTGCGTGTAGACGGCGGTGTCCAGCGGCGCACCGGACCACGCCCGGAGCTGCTCGTGGACCTGCCGGAAGTGCAGGATCCCGCCGGCGTCGACCAGCAGCATGCGGCCGCCGTCCACCAGCGCTGTCACGTTGGCGAAGGACTCGACGAACGCCAGGCCGTCGCCGAGCTCCTCCAGCCGTGTCCCGCCGCGGATGAAGAGCGGGTGGCGCTCGTCGGTCGTGACCTCGCCGTTCAGCAGGCGTTCGGACTCGGCCAGCAGGTCGGCGGACATGGCGGGGTCAGTCCGGGGCGGACTGCTCGAGCAGGTCGTCGAGGTGGCTGAACCG
>CAIYXG010000174.1 GCA_903930035.1 uncultured Actinomycetes bacterium
CTGCGGGCGACCCAGTCGCAGCTGCAGTGGGTGATCGCGGTCTACTCCCTCGTGTTCGCCGGCCTGCTCCTGACCACCGGTGCGCTCGGCGACCGCTTCGGGCGCAAGGGCGTGATGCAACTGGGCCTGGTCGTCTTCCTGACCGCCTGCGTCGTGGCGACGGTCTCCACGTCGATGTGGCAGCTGATCCTGTGTCGGGCCGCCATGGGGGTCGGGGCGGCGCTGATCATGCCGTCGACGCTGTCGATCCTCGTGAACGTCTTCCCACCGGAGGAGCGCACCAAGGCGATCGCGGTGTGGGCGACGGTCACCGGCGTGGCCGGTGGCCTGGGGCCGGTGGCGAGCGGCTTCCTGCTCACCCACTTCTGGTTCGGATCGGTGTTCCTGATCAACGTGCCGATCGTGACCGTGGCACTGGTGGCCGGCGCCGTGCTGGTCCCCCGCTCGCGCGATCCCGAGGAGGGTCGCCTCGACCCGGTCGGCGCCGCACTCTCCACCGTCGGGGTGGTGGCGATCGTCTACGGCCTGATCGAGGCGCCCGAGCGCGGGTGGGGTGCGACCACGACGCTGGGCGCGTTCGCGGTCGGGAGCGCGGTCCTCGCGGTGTTCGTCCTGTGGGAGCTCGGTCGCGACGAGCCCATGCTCGATGTGCGTCTCTTCCGTGACCCGGCGTTCGGGACGGGCACGGCGGGCATGGTGCTCATCTTCCTGTCGATGTACGGCGTGATGTTCCTGCTCTCGCAGTACCTGCAGCTGGTGGTGGGCTACAGCCCGTTCGGAGCGGCGATCCGGCTCCTGCCCACGTCGCCGGTGATGATCCTGGTCGCGCCGCTCACCCCGCGCCTCAGTGCGCGGTTCGGGGCCAACCGGGTCGTCGCCGCCGGGTTGGTCCTCGACGCGCTCGGGCTGTTCCTGCTGCGGACCATCCACCCGAGCACGCCCTACTGGTGGTTCATCGCTCCCATGATGATCGCCACGGCCGGGTTCGGGCTCACGATGTCGCCGTTGACCGCGGCGATCATGTCGTCGGTGCCGACGCGTCGGGCCGGCTCCGGGTCGGCGATGAACGACGCCAGCCGCGAGCTGGGCGCCGCGCTCGGGGTCGCCGTGATGGGCAGCGTGGCCGCATCCCGCTACCGCGGCTCGGTCGACGCCCTGACCCGGACCCTGCCGTCGGCCGCCGAAGACGTGGCGCGGTCGTCGCTCGCCGGCGCCCTGCGGGTCGCCGCGGCGGCGCCGGGAGCGGTCGGGCGGGCGTTGCAGCAGGGCGCCACCGCGGCCTTCATCGACGGTCTGCACCTGGCGGTGACCGTCGGCGGGTCGTTCGCGCTGATCGCCGCCCTGATCGTGTGGCATCGGCTGCCCGGCACGTTCCACCACGAATCGGCGCTCCACGATCCGGTCACGGCGCTGGAGGACGTCGCCGAGCTCGGTCTCGGCGGGACGATGCCCGTCTTCCCCACCGACGACTGATCGTCACCAGCGCACCTGGCGACTCCGGCCGAACAGGGCCGGGACGGTGGCGACCACGACGGTCGCCGCCATCATCCACCAGTACGCGAGGGGGAACAGCGGCGTGTACCACCGCAGCGACCGGATCCCCGGGTCGTCCTCCACCACC
>CAIYXG010000175.1 GCA_903930035.1 uncultured Actinomycetes bacterium
GGCACCCTCCAGCACCGCGGTCAGCCCGTCCAGGCGGCCGGCTGCGGCCGCCACGGCCGCCACGGCGCCGGCGGCCAGCAGCTCGTCGTCGACCGTGCCGTGGGCGGCAGCCGTGCGGCGCACGCCGTTGCGCCGGTCCACGGCGTCGAGCGGGCCGAACGCCGACGGGGGCACGCCCTTGCCGGCGTCGAGGCAGAGCGAGCCGTCGGCGACCTGTGGGGCGACCTCCTCGACGAACGCCGCCAGCGCCGCGTCGGCGGCGTCGTCCTCGGCGTTGACCCCGGCCGAGGCGCCGCCCACCTCCTGTCCGAGGACGGCCCAGGAGTAGGTCGTGCTGCGGGCCAGGAGCTTGGCACCGTCGGGGAGGATCTTGCGGGCACGGCGGACGATGCCGGTGGAGCGCCCTGCCCCTGCGAGGTCGGTCACCACGAAGGCGTCGGTAGAGGTCAGCTTCTGGAACGGCACACGGGAAGTCTGCCCGACCTGGGGGAGGGGCGGGCACATCCCGCACCGGAACCCGGCCCGAAAAATGGCCGAAGGTCGTGTGGACGAAACCCCCCGAATCCGTCCACACGACCTGTCGGTCGTCGGGAGCGCCACCCGGAGGTGCCGCTCGACCGATCCAACTTGCGTTGGTGGACACACCCTATGGGCAGATCGTGACGCCTGTCACGGAAAATCTTCCGAACTGAGTTCAGTCTTTGGAACGCTGCTCGGCGGCTGCCCGCAGGTAGGGGTTCTGCGCTTGGCCGCGCAGCGCCACGACCTCGTCCACGGGTGGCGACCCGGTCCGCCCGGCGGCCAGCGCGGCCCTCGTGGCCACCCGGTTGTTCTGCCGGACGGCGTCCTCGTCGTCGGCCTCGGGGTCGACCCAGACGGCACAGACGAGCACCAGCCGGTCCACCTGCGAGGGGTCGACGACGCCGTCGGCGAGGGCGTCCACCACACCCTCGGCCACGCCGGCCTGCGCCGCGCCCCAGGTCAGCTCGCCGTGGCGGCCCTGCTCGACCGTCGCCTTGTTGACGAAGAGCGTGGGGGGCTGGACGGCGACCCCGGGCCGGACGACCACCAGGAACGGGACGTGGCCGGGCGACGGCTGGGCGAGGGCGGTCGTGAACGCCCCGCCGACCGGACCCTCCCGGTCGCCCAGCACGGTGTTGACGTGGGCCAGGTTGGGGGCCTCGCCCGCAAACCCTTCGCCGACCTGCATCGTCATGCCGCAGTCCCTCCTGGTAGGCGTCCGTACCGTGCCAGCTTCAGCTCGTCGGTCGAGTCCGTGCCGGGCCGCGTGTCGTAGGCGAGCAGCGCGACGTGGCGCGGTCGTGCGCCCTCGACCGTCGTGACCCGGTGGAGCGAGTGCCGGCCGGCGAACAGCATGAGCGAGCCCGGAGCGAACTCGACACGCGTCACGGCGGACCGGTCGCCGTCGAGGACCGCGGCCACGGCGTCGTAGCGCTCGTCGCCGGACGTGCGTACCGCGGACGCGACCTCGAAGGCGCCGCCGGCGCTGGGCGCAGCGACCGCCAGGGAGGTCACGAAGTCGGTCTGGTCGAAGTGCCACGCCAGCGCGTCGCCCGCGTGCATGGTCGAGAGGTTCAGCGCCCCGAACGGGTCGGCATAGCGGTACAGCCGGGCGACGCCGAGCACTCCTGCCAGGAACTCGAGCAGCACGTCCGACTCGTACAGGGCGCGGACCGGGGCCGTCGCCGGCACCTGGTCGTACGCCACGGTCGACACCTGGCTCTGCTGGTGACGGGCCCGTGGGTGGGCCGGGGGCAGCGTCGGGTCGGGGGCCGAAAGGTACGGCGACGCGTCGGACTCGGACCGGTGGGCCAGGGGAAGGAGCGCGTCGCAGTCCTGCGCCATCTGTGCCAGCGCCGCCGGCCGGACGAAGCCGGGCAGGACGGCGACCGACCGCTCCCGGAGCTCGGTGGCGGCCGCCGCGACCAGCGGCCTGCGACGCCCGGGGTCGTCGACCGGGTAGCGGTACAGGTCGACGAGCGACGCCAGGTCCACCTAGCGGCCCCCGGGCAGCTGGTGCTGCACGGCCGAGCGTGCGGCGAGGACCGGCCGGACGTGCTCCACGACCACCCGGCGGTGCTCGGGATGGTCGCGGTACGTCTCGTAGGCGAGCGCGTCGTCGAAGTCGGCCACGATCGCGATGGTCGCGTTCCCCTCGTCGATCTCCAGGTCGGCACCGACGGAGTAGCCCCGGACGCCCGGGACCAGGTGGGGGAGGGCGGCGATCTCGTCCACGACCGCCTGCACCTGGGCGGGCGTCGTGCCCGGGACGAGCTGGAGCGTGACCACGTGGCGGACCATGCGGCCACGTTACCGGCGGTGGCAGAGTGTCCCCGTGCGCAACTTCGACCGGGGCAGCGGTGTGCTGGTGGCCCTGCACGGCCATGGCGGGGAGCCCGCCGACGCGCGGGCATGGGGCCGCCGTCTTGCCCCGCCCGGCTGGGAGGTCGTCGCGCCCGGCGCGCCCCGCAACGACGACGGCGTGCGGTCCTGGTTCGAGAACGGTCCCCGTGGGGCCGACGCCGACGGGCTCCGACGCTCCGTCGACCGGCTCGAGGACACCGTCGCCCGGCTCCAGCAGGGCGGCTCGCGCGTCGTGGTCGCCGGGTTCTCCCAGGGGGCGGCGGTGGTGGCCGTGGCGCTGCGCCACGGGCTCCGCGTGGACGCGGCGGTGGTGCTCCGCGGGTTCCTGCCGGAGCACGAGGACCTGGTCCCTGCCACGGGCACGCGGCCGGTGGCCGCGGACCTGCCCGTGCTGGTGTCGGCCGGGCGGAACGACGAGGTGGTCCCGGACTTCCTGACCGAGGGCGCCGCCGACGCGCTGCGCGCCGAGGGCCTCGACGTGGACCTGCGCACGGACGACGGTGGCCACGCGGCGCTCCCGGCGGTGCTTGACGAGGCCCGGGCCTGGGTGGCAGCGCGGACGGGCCGGGCGCTGCGCGTCTCGCTGGCCCTGCCCACCGACCGCGTCGCCGCCGGCCGGGAGTTCGTCTCGGTGGACGGGATCGCCGACCTGGCCGCGGCCTACGAGCGTCTCGGCTTCGACGCCTGCTACGTCACCGACCACCCCGCGCCCGACGTCCGCTGGCTCGAGGGGGGCGGCCATCACGCCCTGGACCCCATGGTGGCCCTCGGCGTCGCCGCGTCCTCCACCCGGCACCTGCTGCTCCACACGCACGTGTACGTGCTGGGCTACCGGAACCCGTTCCTGACGGCCAAGGCGCTCGCCAGCCTGGACGCCGTGTCCGGCGGCCGGCTCGTGGCGGGCGTGGCTGCGGGCTACCTCCGTCCGGAGTTCACGGCGCTGGGCGCGTCCTTCGACGACCGTGGCGCCAGGCTGGACCAGACC
>CAIYXG010000176.1 GCA_903930035.1 uncultured Actinomycetes bacterium
CGGCGATGCGCTCGGCCCCTATCGCGGTTTCGTCAATGTCGACGAGGAATTTCTCTTCAGCGACGTCCTTGAACTGCTGCCCCGCCAGTCGGTCGTCCTCGAAATCCTCGAGACCGTCCGCATCACGCCAGCCGTCGTCGAGCGTTGCCGCGCCCTGCGTAGCAGCGGTTTTTCCCTGGCGCTCGACGACATCATCCAGCTTGGCGACGACTATCGGGCGATTCTCGAACTGATCGAAATCGTCAAGGTCGATCTGCTGCCACTCGATCCGGCTGAACTGAAACCGCTGATCGACAGAATCCGCGCCTTCGGCATCAAGAGCCTGGCTGAAAAGGTCGACTCGCGGGAACAGATGCAGTACTGCATGGACCTCGGTTTCGACCTGTTTCAGGGCAATTTCTTCGCCCGTCCCTCGATCATCAAGGGACGCAAGCTAGACCCCCTCACCGCCATCATGGAGACCGGCGGCTGAACCCCGCCCGGTTGCGCCCGCGGCGCCGGGGAATCAGCATGGGCAGTCGGGCGTTGTCCGTGCAGGACTCCGACGGAAAAGAGGGTGACGTGCTGCGGATCCGTCCTGCTGATCTCAGGGTCGCGATGATCAGCATGCACACCTCCCCCCTGGCCCAGCCCGGTTCCGGTGACGCCGGCGGGATGAATGTCTACGTCGCCCAGACCGCGCGGCTGATGGCCGAGGCCGGTGCGAGGGTCGACGTGTTCACGCGTGCGAACTCCTCCACGCAGCCCGAGACCGAGTCGCTCGCCCCCGGGGTCGTCGTCCACAACCTGCCCGCCGGACCGTTCGACGGCCTCCGCAAGGAGGATCTGCCGAGCCAGGTGTGTGCCTTCACCGCGGAGTTGATGCGCGTGAGCGCCGCCCGACCCGAGGGCTGGTACGACCTCGTGCACAGCCACTACTGGTTGTCCGGTCAGGTGGGATGGCTCGCCGCCCAGCGCTGGAACGTCCCACTGGTCCACTCCATGCACACCATGGCCAAGGTCAAGAACGCCCACCTCGCCCACAGCGACACCCCCGAGCCGCTCGCCAGGGTGGTCGGTGAGGAGCAGGTCGTCGCCGCTGCCGACGCGCTCATCGCGAACACCGCCGATGAGCGGTTCGACCTGGTGCGCCACTACGACGCCCGGCCCGACTCGGTCCACGTGGTCCACCCCGGCGTCGACCTGGACACCTTCTCGCCCCGTGACCGCGCCGTCGCACGAGCGCGCACCGGCCTGTCGCCCGACGAGAAGATCATCCTCTTCGTCGGCAGGATCCAGCCGCTGAAGGCCCCCGATCTGCTCGTCCGCGCTCTCGCGGACCTGGTCGCACGCAACCCCCACCACCGGCAGGACGTGCGCCTGGTCGTGTGTGGCGGTCCGTCCGGCAACGGGATGGAGCGGCCCCATGAACTGGCCGAGCTGGCCCGTGGCCTCGGTGTCGCCGACCGTGTCACCTTCCTGCCCCCCGTGGCCCCCGGTCGGTTGGGGGACCTCTACGCCGCCGCCGATCTCGTGGCCGTCCCCTCCTACTCGGAGTCCTTCGGTCTTGTCGCTCTCGAGGCGCAGGCGACCGGGACCCCGGTGGTGGCCGCTCGGGTCGGGGGACTGCAGACCGCCGTGTCCCACGGCCGCAGCGGTGTGCTCGTCGACGGACACGACGTCCGGCAGTGGTCCGACGCCGTCCGGTCGCTGCTCGCCGACGACACGCTGCGGGCGGGGCTGGCCGCAGGCACGAGACCCCACGCCGAGAAGTTCAGCTGGGCGGCAACGGCCGCGGGCACGCTGTCCGCGTACGGCGACGCGCTGACCCGCGCGAACAGCGTCCTGCAGGTCGCCAACTAGTCGGGAGCACCGGATGACCACCACGCCGGACAGCATCATCCGGGACTACCTGAGCGAGGGCGGGTTCGAGTTCGAGGAGACCGCACCTGGCAGGTTCGTCGTCGAGCTCCCCGGCGAGAAGAAACTCAGGACCACCACGTCGGTCGTGGTCGGGGAGCA
>CAIYXG010000177.1 GCA_903930035.1 uncultured Actinomycetes bacterium
CCTGGTTCCGCCGCTCGGCGGCCATCTGGGCCAGGTCGCGGAGCCCGTCGTGGGCCGCCTGGGCCAGCTCCAGCGCCTCGGGCGCCGTGCAGGCGTGCGCTGCGTCCGGCTTGGGTCTCTGCGCAGTGGTCGGTGGGGCCAGGTGCTCCATGGGTACTCGCTTCCTCTCGTGCACCTGCCGAAGTTGCCGACGGGTGCAACGACCAGTCTGGCCGCGCCTCAAGGAAGTCTCAAGTAGTTCTAGAACAAACTTCACGCATCGGCCGACACGACCATCCGCAGCTCGAGGGAGTAGCGGACCAACCGGGCACGGGCCGCCTGCGCCGCGGCGACCCACGGGGTGGCCCCCTCGTCGCCGGGCTCCTGCCGGCAGAGTGCTGCGGGGTCGCGCCGGGCCTCGTCGAGGAGCGCCAGCAGCTGGCCGACCGCCGCGGACAGCGCCGGCGTCGTGTCGGGCAGCACCTCGTCGTCTACCCCCGACGCGGCCGACCGGGCGCCGTCGGCGTCGCCGTCGGCCACCGCCGCCTCGGCGGCCTCGAGCGCCAGCCAGCAGCGCCGGGCCACGTCCTCGCCCGGCAGGACCCCGGCGCCGTGCGGCGTGCTGAGCGTGTTGAACACGTAGGCCTGCCGGTGGTCCATGTCGGACCGGAAGTACCACGCCTGGCCGTCGTCGTGCAGGAGCGTCCAGATGTCGTTGATGACCTGGTCCTCGCCACGGTCCAGGAACGAGCTGGTGGACAGTCCGTAGCGGAGCTGGTCGCGCCGCCGGTCGACGGTCCGGCCGTCGGCCAGGACGAGCGGCTGGACGACCTGCTGCAGCGGGACCCACAGGTTGACGAGCCACAGACCGGCGTCGTGGTTGTGGCCGTCGGGCGAGTCGTGCACGAACAGCTCGGGCGCCCGGCCGTCCATGACCTGCACCAGTGGGGTCCCGTAGACGTCCTGGTCCACGTGGATCGACGTCGCCTGGCCGTGGTCGTTCATGCCCACCGACCGCGGCCCCACGAGCGACAGGCCGTCGGGGCCGGTGGTGCGCATGATGAAGCCCTCGTCGGCCACGTGCAGCACGCGCAGCTCGTGCCCGTGGACCATGGGGAGCACCGCACCGTCCAGCCCGGCCCGGATCGCCGCGGCGTGGTCGTCGGAGATGCGCCCGGCACGGCGCACCTCGGCGCAGTGCCGCTGGACGTCCTCCAGGCCGGACAGGTCGACGGTGTCGAACCCGGCCCGGCGCAGGTCCAGGTCGTCGCGGTCGCCGTACACCAGGTCGGTCGCGGGGCAGGTCTGGCGCTCGACGCGCTCGTCGCCGTAGGGGGCCGCCGCCCGCGGCCCTGCCCGCCGCAGGCCGGGGTGGTCGGGGTCGTCGATGACCTGGGCCTCCGGCATGAACCCCAGCGCGACCGGGTGGACGTGCGTGCTCGTCGTCACGGAGGAGCATCGTACGGCGTCGGGGGCCCGGCGCCGCTGGTCGGCCGGCGCCCGCCATGACAGGCTGCGCCCATGCAGGTGGACCTGGTCGACGGCACCTACGAGCTGTTCCGCTACCACTTCTCGCCCGGGGGCGGGCACGTGAACGCCGCCGGCGAGCAGGTCGGTGCCACCCGCGGGGTCCTGCGGTCGGTCCTCTCGCTCCTCGAGGACGGCGCGACCCACGTCGCCGTGGCCACCGACCACGTCGTCGAGTCGTTCCGCAACGAGCTCTTCGACGGCTACAAGACGGGCGAGGGCATCGACCCCGACCTGTTCAGCCAGTTCCCGCTTCTGGAGGACGCGCTCGAGGCCATGGGCGTGGCCGTGCTGGCCATGGTCGACGTGGAGGCCGACGACGGTCTGGCCAGCGCGGCCGCGGTCGCCGTGGCCGACGGCCGCCCGACCCGCGTCGTCATCCGCACGCCCGACAAGGACCTGGCGCAGTGCGTGGTGGACCCGCTCGTGGTGCAGTACGACCGCAAGTCCGACACCTACCGCGACAGCGCGGCGGTGGTGGAGAAGTACGGCGTGCCGCCGGCGTCGATCCCCGACTGGCTCGCGCTGGTGGGCGACACCGCCGACGGCATCCCCGGGCTGCCGGGCTGGGGGGCCAAGACCACGGGCGCCGTCCTGCGGCGCTACCTCACGCTGGACGACATCCCCCTGGACCACGAGGAGTGGGACGTCGAGGGGGTCCGTGGTGCGGCCCGGCTGGCCGGGACGCTCAAGGAGCACCTGCAGCAGGCCCAGCTCTTCCGGACGCTGGCGACCGTCGTGACCGACGCCGACGTCGGCACGGTGGACGACTGGTGCTGGACCGGGGCGACGGCTCAGCTGGCCAGCTGGTGCGACCGGCTGGACGCGCCCGACGTCCTGCGGCGGGCCACGGCGCTCCAGGCCGAGCGCACCGCACCGGCGACACCGTCCGGGTAGACGACGGCGGCCACCACCAGCAGCAGGCCGGACACGGCGAACTGGTAGGGCGAGGGCTGCCCGACGTCCTGGCCGCTCAGCAGGGCCAGGATCCCGACCGGGGCGAGCACGCCGGCGACCAGGCTCCCGGACATCACCCCGATGCCGGCCAGGTAGACCAGCGCCAGCAGCGACAGCGAGCTGAACACGCCGAAGGAGTCGGCCGACAGCGTGAGCCGCTGGTAGGCGAGGAGCACCCCGCCCGCGCCGGCCAGCGCGGCCGACAGCGCGAACGCCGACACCTTGGCCGCGCCCACGTCCACCCCGCAGGCCGCCGCGGCGCGCTCGTTGGACCGCACGGCCAGCCAGCGCAGACCGGTGGACTGCCGCCGCAGGTTGGCCACGGCCAGGCCGCACACGAGCAGCACCGCGACGCAGAGCAGCCCGAAGGCCGCACGGGGGTAGGCGTCGCCGCGGGCGCGGATCCCCAGGTCCATCCCTGCCAGCACCGGTGGCCCGACCTCCGCGCCGGCGGCCGACCCGGCGAACCAGGTCCAGCGGAAGAGCAGCTCACTGAGCGCGACCGCGGCGCCGAGCGTGACGATGGCCAGGCTCAGGCCGCGGACCCGGACCGCCGGGAGGCCGACGACCAGCCCCAGCCCGCCCGCCAGCGCGACGGCGACCAGCGGGCCGAGGGGGAACGGCAGCCCGGCGTCGGTCACCTTGACCAGCGTGAACGCCGCGCACCCGGCGAACGCGTAGGTGGCGAACGAGATCTGGCCGACGAACCCGGTCAGGACCACCACCGACAGCGCCAGGACGGCGAACACCGTCGAGGTGATGACCGCCGCCCGCCAGTCCGAGCTCCCACCGAGCAGCAGCGCGACGGCCGCAGCCACCAGGACGACCGTGGTGCGCGCGACGTGCCGGGGGGCCGGTGCCGCCGGGAGGCGCCCGGCGGTCCCGTCGCCCCGGCCCGGCAGGCCCTGGCCGCGGACCACCATCACGACCACGATCACCAGGAACGGCAGCCCCTGCTGGAGCCCCACGTCGGGGAGCCAGTCGACGTCGGCCCGCAGGTTGAGCAGCTCCGACTGCGCCATCCCGAGCGCCAGGGCCGCCCCCACGACCACCGGGTAGGAGCGGAAGTCGGCCAGCAGCGCGGCGGCCAGTGCCGGGACCACCAGGAGCGCGTTGTTGAGCGGGTCGAGCGGGACGGTGCGCACGCCCAGGACCATCACCAGGGCACCCAGGACCGTGGCCAGGACCCAGCTCCATGCCGCCAGCCGGTCGGGGTCGATCCCGCGGAGGACCGCGCCCCGGGGGTTCTCCGCCGCGGCCGTGGTCGCCAGGCCGAACCGGGTGCGGTGGGCGAGCAGCCACAGGGCCCCGCCCAGCACCACGGCCAGGCCGGCCAGGAGGAGCCGGTCCATGCCGACCAGCCGGCCCAGCACCGTCACGTTGGCGGTCCCGAGCACGGGCCGGACGTCGGGCGTGGTCGGCCAGTCCAGACCGACCACGGCCCAGAAGTAGAGGAACAGGCCGACCGACGCGACCACACGGCCGAGCGGCGTGGCCCTACGCAGCGGCCGGAACACCAGCCGGTGGAGGAGCCAGCCGAGCGTGGCGGCGTAGACGACCAGCACCACGAGCGCCGTCGCCACCGTGGGCCGGGGCAGCAGGAAGACGCGGTGCGGCACGCCGAACAGCGGGAGCACCAGGTCGCCGGTGGCACGGAACTCGTGGAACGCGAAGGCCAGGAAGGTGGCGACGGCCGCGTGCCCGAAGTTGACGACGCCGGAGGCGCGGAAGGTCAGGACCACGCCCATGCCCAGCCCGGCCACGACCGCGCCGCCGCCCAGGCCAAGGATCAGGTAGGCGAGGGTGGGTCCGATGACGCGCTCCGGTGGCTCGGCGTGGGCAGGTCGGTCAGCGTTGCGCCGGCGAGGGCAGCGGGTGCGCCGCCAGCACCGTCGGCACGTCGATCCAGCCGTCGGACGCCTCCGAGAACGAGCCGTCCTCCTTGATCTCGGCGATCACCTGCTGCGGCGCGCAGAGCGCCGGCATGGAGGGGACCTGCTGCCCGTCGCAGGTGTAGGCGTGCCCGCCGAAGCTGGGCCGGTCCGTGGCGGCCCGCAGCCGGGCGGTGACGGCGGCGCCGGTCACGTCCGGGCCGAGCTCGTCGAGGACGGCCCAGAGGTTCATGGCGTCCCGGAACGACACAGTGGCGGCCCCCAGGGCGTTGGTGCCCTTGCCGTAGCGGGTCATGGCCTCCAGGTAGATGGGGAAGTCGGCCTCGGGCACCTGGGCCATGTCGATCCGGTTCTCCACGTTGAACCGGGTGCCGGCCACCTTGTCCATGCCCACCTTGTCCAGGAACCGCCGGTCGGCGCACGAGCCGACCATGTACACCTGGGCCCGCGACTCCAGGTCGGCCAGGGCCTGCAGGATCGGCGTGCACGCCATGTCGGCGGCGCCGACGAAGATCGCCTGCGGGTCCGCCTCGACCGCCTTCTGGACCGCGGCGCTGTAGTCCTGGCTGCCCATCGGGAAGGGCACCTCGGTGACCTGCCGGGCACCGAGCGACCGGGCCAGGGTGGCGCCGTAGTCCACGGCCGCCGTCCGGATCGAGGGGTAGTCGGCGTAGAGGACGGCCACGCGGTCGGCCCGGTCCTTGCGGACGGCCTGGTCGGCGAACGCCACGAAGGCGCCCGGCCCGCCGCCCGAGAACTGGAAGCTGTTGGTGCTCGACATCTCGGCCTCGTTGACGGGCAGCCCGCCCACGTAGGGCACGTCGTTGTCGGCCAGGACCTGCAGGAGGGGCCCCTGGGAGAGCCCGATGCCGCCGAGCACGGCGACGACGTCCTCGGCCACCAGCTTGCGGCCGCAGGCCTGGGCCTCGTCGGGGCTCATCGGGTTGGACAGGATGCACGGCACCAGCTGCACGGGCCGGCCGTCGACCCCGCCCAGCTCGGCGTTCATGAGGTCCACCGCCGCCACGGTGGAGGTGTGCAGCTCGGGCATGGCCCCGATCGGGCCGGCGTCCACGTTGACGAAGCCGACCTTCACCGGCCGGCGGTCGGGGTCGGCGTTGACCGGCACCGGTACTGGCCCGTCGAACCACTGCTCCCCGCCGAACATCGACAGCACGGTGACGCCGTCCCCCTCGGACGGGGTGACCCCGCCCGAGGCCGGCAGCGTGGTGCTGCCCCCGCCACCGGCGACCGGGGCCTTCTCGCTGCACCCGACCACCATGGCCGCGGTCGCCGCCAGCACCACCAGGAGCGCGGCAGCCACTGCCGCCGGCCGCCCCGAGGCAGGGCGGCGTCGTTCGTCGGCACCGAGTGCCATCTCGTCCCCCTTGTCCGTCGGCCCGGGCACCCCACGTCCCCGGACCGTCAGGCGCACATCATGGCACTCCCGTCCGGCCCCCGCCGGAGGTGCGGGACGACCGGGCGCGTCAGGCCGGCCGGGGGCCGAGCACCACGTCGAGGAGCGGCTCCGGCTCGCCGTGGATGTGGAGCACCTCGAGCAGCCGGGGCCGGGCCAGGCCGCGGTCGACCGTGAGCTCCAGGAACTCCACCAGGGGCGCGTAGAACCCGCCCAGGTTCAGGAGGCCGTGCGGCTCGTCGTGCAGCGAGAGGTAGCCGGCCGTGAGGGTCTCGAAGAACTCCTCCATCGTCCCGACCCCGCCCGGCAGCGTCAGGAACGCGTCGGCGTGCTCGGCCATCATCCGCTTGCGGGCCGTCATGTTCTCCACGACCACCAGCTCGTCGATCCCGTCGTGGGCGATCTCGCGGTCGATCAGCTGGCGCGTGATGATCCCGAGCACCGAGGCGCCGTGGGCCATGGCGGTGTCGGCCACCACCCCCATGAGGCCCTCCTTGCCGCCGCCGTAGACCAGGTTCCAGCCCCGTTCGGCGATCCCCTGGCCGACGAGCGCCGCCGACGCCGCCCAGGTGGGGTCGTCCCCCAGGTTGGAGGCGCAGTAGACGCACACCGTCGGCCGGTCGTCGCGGCCGGGACGGCCGTCCGCACGGGGCGCAGGGTCGAGGGGCACGGCGGGCAGGCTACCGGCGACGGCCCGGGCCGCACGTCTGGCGCCGCGGCCCGCTCTTTGGGGAGTTCTGCGCCCAGCCGGTACCTTTCGTCCCCATGGAGCACCCCATTCGCGAACGCGTCGAGGACCTTGCCGAGCGTCGGAGCCAGGCCCTGCAGCCCGGCTCGCAGCGGTCGGTCGACCGTCAGCACGAGCGCGGCAAGCTGCTGGCCCGGGAGCGGCTGGACCTGCTGCTCGACGAGGGGTCCTTCCACGAGCTCGACATGCTGGCCCGCCACCGCGCCGGCGACGCCCTGCCGGAGCGTCCCTACGGCGACGGCGTCATCACCGGCTGGGGCACGATCGACGGCCGCAAGGTGTTCGTGTTCAGCCAGGACTTCACGGTCTTCGGCGGGGCCCTGGGCGGCGTGTTCGCCGAGAAGATCCACAAGCTCATGGACCTGGCGCTCAAGGTCGGCGCCCCGGTCATCGGCCTGAACGACGGCGCCGGCGCCCGCATCCAGGAGGGCGTCGTCTCGCTCGCCTCCTACGGCGGCATCTTCTACCGGAACGTCAAGGCCTCGGGCGTCACGCCGCAGATCTCGATCATCATGGGCCCGTGCGCCGGCGGTGCCGTGTACAGCCCGGTCATGACCGACTTCGTCTTCATGGTCGACGAGACCTCGTACATGTTCATCACCGGCCCCGACGTGGTGAAGCAGGTGACCGGCGAGGAGGTCTCCCAGCAGGACCTCGGCGGGGCCCGCATCCACACGTCGCAGTCCGGCGTGGCGCAGTTCATCTCGCCCGACGACAAGGCCGCCATCGAGGACGTCCGGTTCCTGCTCTCGTTCCTGCCCTCGAACAACCTCGAGGAGCCCCCGTTCGTCGGGACCGACGACCCCGCCGACCGCCGGTGCGAGGAGCTCTACGACATGATCCCGTCGTCGGCCAACCAGCCGTACGACATGCGGGAGGTCGTGAAGACCGTCGTCGACGACGGCGAGTTCTTCGAGTACGCCGCCTCCTGGGCAGGCTCCATCACCTGCGGCTTCGCCCGGCTGGGCGGCCACGCCGTGGGCATCGTCGGCAACCAGCCCGCCATGTACGCCGGCGTGCTCGACATCGAGTCCTCGGCCAAGGCCGCCCGCTTCGTGCGGACGTGCGACGCCTTCAACGTGCCGCTGGTGACCTTCGTGGACGTCCCCGGCTTCCTGCCCGGCGTGGACCAGGAGCACAACGGGATCATCCGCCACGGCGCCAAGCTCCTCTACGCCTACTGCGAGGCCACCGTCCCGCGGATCTCGGTCATCACCCGCAAGGCCTACGGCGGTGCCTACGTGGTCATGGACTCCAAGTCCATCGGCTCCGACCTGTGCTTCGCGTGGCCGTCGGCCGAGCTGGCCGTCATGGGTGCCTCGGGCGCCGTCGAGATCGTGAACCGTCGCGACATCGCCGACGCCGACGACCCGGTCGCCAAGCGCGCCGAGCTGATCGAGGCCTACGAGGAGACCTACCTCAACCCGTGGGAGGCCACCGACCGCGGCTACGTGGACGACGTGATCGACCCCGCCGAGACCCGCCTCAAGCTCATCGCCGCGCTCGAGGTGCTGCGCACCAAGCGTGAGGACCTGCCCAACCGCAAGCACGGGAACATCCCGCTCTGATGGGTCTGCAGATCACGCCCGAGCCCGGTCCCGAGGAGGCCGCGGCCATCGTCGCGGCCCTCGAGGTCGGGCTGCCGCGGGCGGGTGCGGCGCCGCAGGGCGAGGAGCGCTCCCGCTGGCGCTGGTCGGGCCGGCTCTGGGCCAAGCCCGTCCCCCTCGGCCGCGGCCGGCCGGGCTCCTGACCTGGGGCGGACCGTGACGGGGGAGCGGGTCACCGAGTGGATGACCGTGGCCGACGACGAGGTCGTCCGCTACCTCGGCCCCGAGCGCACCACGTTCGACGGCCTGCAGCCGGACACGGCCTACACCTTCGACGAGGAGACCGTCACCACGCTGCCGCGCCGCGGTGAGCTGCTCTGCCGGATCGCGACGGTCAACGACGTCCACTTCGGCGAGACGGTGTGCGGCCACGTCGACGGGTGGGCCGACCTGGTGACGTTCAAGGTGGGCCCCGGCGAGGACCCCTACCCCGAGACCATGAACGCCGGCGCCGTGGCCGACATCGGCGCCGCCGGGCCCGACCTGGTCGTGGTCAAGGGCGACGTGACGTCCAAGGGGACCCAGGCCGAGTTCGACCGGTTCGCCCAGGTCTACGGCGACGCCTTCGGCGACCGCCTCCTGGCGGTGCGGGGCAACCACGAGTCGTTCCACCGTCTGGCCGTGGCGGACGAGCCGTTCCAGGAGCGCGAGCTCGAGGGCGCCACGGTGGCGCTGCTCGACACCTCCCGCGAGGGCAAGGCCAACGGCAACCTCACTGCGGCCCAGCTCGAGCAGCTCGACGAGCTGGGCAGCCGGGCCGACCGGCCCGTGCTGGTGATGGGCCACCACCCCGTGTGGGACCCGGGCCGGGAGCCCCGCAAGGACACGACCTTCGGACTGCTGCCGGACGCCACCGAGGCCCTCGCCGAGGTCATGGGCCGCCGGCCGTGGTTGGTCGGCTACCTCGCCGGCCACACCCACCGGAACCGGGTGGTGCACCTGCCGGGCGCCGGCGAGGTGCCGTTCGTGGACAACTCGTGCGTCAAAGACTTCCCGGGCAGCTGGTTCGAGTACCGGGTGTTCGAGGGCAACGTCCTGCAGGTGCACCGGCGCATCTCGTCGCCCGACGCGCTCGACTGGACCGAGCGCACCCGGGCCATGTTCGGCGGCCACTACCCGGCCTACGTCTTCGAGCAGGGCGCCGCCGCCGCCAGCTTCGAGGTCTGGCGCGGATGACCGCCAGCCCGGGCCCGCTCGCGGACCTCAGGGTGGTGGACTGCGCCACGGTCCTGGCCGGACCGGGCTGCGCCCGCCACCTGGCCGACTTCGGCGCCGACGTGGTCAAGGTCGAGCGGCCCGACGGCGGCGACTCGCTGCGCCGGCTGGGGTTCATGGACCCCGACGGGGACGACTCGCTCTGGTGGAAGATCACGGCGCGCAACAAGCGGGTGGTGGCGCTGGACCTCAAGGACCCGGTCGACCTGGCCACGATGCGGCGGCTGCTGGCCGAGGCCGACGTGCTGGTGGAGAACTTCCGGCCCGGCACCCTCGAGCGGCTCGGGCTGGACCCCGTGGACCTGATCGCCGCCAACCCGCGGCTGGTCGTCACCCGCGTCACCGGGTTCGGCCAGACCGGCCCGTACCGTGACCGCCCGGGGTTCGCGACCCAGGCCGAGGCGCTCTCGGGGTTCGCCGCCATCAACGGCGAGGTCGACGGGCCGCCGCTGCTCCCGCCGATCGCCCTGACCGACGAGGTCACCGCCATCGCCGCGGCGTTCGCCACGATGGTCGCGGTGCACTCCGGCGTCGGGCAGGTGGTCGACGTGAACCTGATCGAGTCGATGCTCCAGCTCATGGGGCCGCTCGTGCCGCTGCAGGGCATGACCGGGCAGACCGTGGAGCGGCTGGGCGGCGGCATCTTCTCCACCGTGCCGCGCAACACCTACCGCACGGCCGACGACCGCTGGGTCGCCGTGTCGTCGAGCTCGGAGTCCGTCGCCGCCCGGGTCATGGCGCTGGTCGGCCTGGGCGACGACCCGCGGATGGCCACGTTCGCCGGCCGCACGGCCCACCGCCACGAGGTCGACGCCCACATGGCCGCCTGGATGGCGGCGCGTACCCAGGCCGAGGCGCTGGTCGCGTTCGAGGAGGTCGACGCCGCCGCCGCACCCGTCTACGACATGGCCGACATCTACGCGGACGAGCACTACCGGGCGCGGGAGGCCATCGTGACGGTGGACGGGGTGCCCATGCCCAACGTGCTGGCCCGGCTGTCGGCCACCCCGGGGCGGGTGCGCTGGGCGGGCCGCGGGCCCGACGCCGACGGGCCCCAGGTGCGCGGCGAGCAGCAGCCGCCGTGACCGCCTAGTCGGCGATCGCCACCTCGATGCGGTCCTGTCGCCACTCGCGCGCGGCGTCGAGGGCCCGTCGGGCCTGCCCGACGATCTCGTCGGTCGTGAACGCGTGGGCCGGGTAGCAGGCCACGCCGGCCCAGAGGGTGTGGTTGCCGTGGTGCGACACGAGGTTCCGCCGCACCCGCTCGACGGTCCACACGGCGCCGTTCTCGGGCGTGTCCTCCAGGACGATGGCGAACGTGCCGTCGGCCATGCGGCAGGCGGTGTCGGCGTCCCGGACGGTGGTGCGGACCGCCTCGGCCACCCGCTCGGGGGGCGCGGCGACGGCGGTCCCGGCGACCTGGCCCTCGGCCACGTCCAGGAAGGCCACGGCCACGGGCCGTAGGTGGCGGCGGGCCGACGCGATGCGGGCGTCCAGCGCCACGCGGAAGTACGACTCGGAGAACAGGCCGGTGTCGGGGTCGGTGAGGACCGCGCCCTCGCCCAGCACGGCGGCGACCGGGTCGGCCTCGGACTCTCCGACGCTGGCCTCGAGCTCCAGGATCCGGGAGCGCTGCTCGTCGAGCACCTTGCGGGCGTTCGCCAGCTCGGCCGTGGCCTCGTGGTACGCCTGCTCGACCTCGGGGTGCACCGGCGGCGCCGCCTGCCGACCGGCAGCGGCCAGGACGCCCGCGGACAGCGCGAGCAGCCCGGCCATGAGGCCGAGCGCCGGGGCGTCGGCCACCGCCGCCGCGACCCCCAGGACCGCGCCGACGACACCGGCCACGAGGGCGATCAGGCGAGTCGACATCGGGGATCCCATCGGCACCAGTGTGCCGGGACTGAGGAGAATTGCGGCCGGGCCGGGGCGACGGTCAGCCGCGGTGGGCGAGCGCCAGGTCCGCCATGTCCCGCATGATCCGGACGAGCTCGAAGTCCTTGGGCGTGTAGACCGCCGCGACTCCCTGCGAGAGCAGCCGGGGCCGGTCGTCCTCGGGGATGATCCCGCCGGCCACCACCGGGGCGTCCACGCCGGCCTCGCGGACCAGCCGCACGACCTCGGGGACCAGCTCCAGGTGGGAGCCCGACAGGATGGACAGCCCGATGATGTCGACGTCCTCGTCGCGGGCCGCGGCGGCGATCTGCGAGGGGGTCAGGCGGATGCCCTGGTACACGACCTCCATGCCGGCGTCACGCGCTGCCACGGCGATCTGCTCGGCGCCGTTGGAGTGGCCGTCCAGGCCGGGCTTGGCCACCAGCAGCCGCGGCGGGCCGCCCGGGGTGGTCTGCAGCTCGGCCGCGATCTCGCGCAGGCCGGCGCTGCCGCCGCCGGCACCGGCCGCGGCGCCCACACCGGTCGGGGCGCGGTACTCGCCGAACTCCTCGCGGAGCACGTCGGACCACTCGCCGGTGGTGCCGCCGGCCTCGGCCAGGGCGATGGTCGCCGGCATGATGTTCTCGTCGGTGCGGGCCACCCTGGCCAGCTCGGCGAGCGCCGCGTCCACCGCGCCCTGGTCGCGCTCGGCCCGCCAGCGCTGCACGTCGGCCACCATCTGCTCCTGCACGGCCGGGTCGACCTTCAGAATGTTGTCCTCGCCCGCCAGCGGCGACTCGGCGGACTCGGTGAAGGCGTTGACGCCGATCACCTTGAGGTCACCGGACTCGATCCGGCGCATGCGCTCGGTGTGCGACCGCACCAGGCGGCCCTTGAGCTCGTCGATCGCCTCGAAGGCGCCGCCCAGCGCCAGCACCTCGTCGAGCTCGGCCTGCGCGGCCTCCTCCAGGTCGGAGGTGAGCCCCTCCATGACCTTCGACCCCTCGAAGATGTCGGGGTAGTCGAGCAGGTCGGTCTCCAGCGCGAGCACCTGCTGCATCCGCAGCGACCACTGCTGGTCCCACGGCCGGGGCAGGCCCAGCGCCTCGTTCCAGGCCGGCAGCTGGAGCGAGCGGGCGCGGGCGTCGCGGGACAGCGTCACGCCCAGGGCCTCGAGCACGATCCGCTGCACGTTGTTCTCGGGCTGGGCCTCGGTCAGGCCGAGCGAGTTCACCTGCACGCCGTAGCGGAACCGGCGGGCCTTGGGGTCGGTGACGCCGTAGCGCTCCTCGGTCAGGCGGTCCCACATCCGGGTGAAGGCCCGCATCTTGGCGTTCTCCTCGATGAACCGGATGCCTGCGTTCACGAAGAAGGACACCGACGCCACGACGGCCGCCATGTTCTCGGGCGCCACCTGGCCGGAGTCGCGCACGGCGTCGAGCACGCCGATGGCGCACGCCAGCGAGTAGGCGATCTCCTGCACGGGCGTCGCGCCCGCCTCCTGCAGGTGGTACGAGCACACGTTCATGGGGTTCCACTTGGGGACGTTCCCGTTGCAGAAGGCGAACATGTCCACGATCAGCCGGCGGCTGGGGACCGGCGGGAAGATGTACGTGCCGCGCGACAGGTACTCCTTCACGATGTCGTTCTGGGTCGTGCCCCGCAGCGCCGTCGAGGGCACGCCCTGCTCGGCCGCGTTGGCCACGTAGAGGCCGAGCATCCACGCCGCGGGCGCGTTGATGGTCATGGACGTGTTCATCTCGCCCGGCGGGATCCCGTCGAGCAGTGTGCGCATGTGGCCCAGGTGGGCGACCGGCACACCGACCTTGCCGACCTCGCCACGGGCCAGCTCGTGGTCGGGGTCGTAGCCGGTCTGGGTGGGCAGGTCGAAGGCGATCGACAGGCCGGTCTGGCCCTTGGCCAGGTTGGTCCGGTAGAGCTCGTTGGACGCCTTGGCCGTGGAGTGGCCGGAGTACGTGCGCATGAGCCACGGACGGTCGCGCTCGGAGAGGGTCACCTCGTCAGACATGTGGGCATTCTCCCGCGACCGGGGCCCTCCGTGGGAATCCTGACCCTGCCCCGGCGCTCCGTCACCCCGCCCCTGCCCCGCCCCGGCCCCCGCCCCCGCGCGAGCGTGGGGCGGACGCGACGAGACCGGACCTTGCGGTCCGGTCTCGGCGGGGGGCGTGCGGACCGGGGGACGGTCCGAACGAACTGGGTGCCGGGGACGGAGCGGAGGCTGCCGATGCGCCGGTGCCCGAAGGCTCCGGTGGGCGATGCGTTGGAGGGAGTGTGCAACCCCCGCCCCTGTTGTCCCGGTGTGCCGGCGGGGGCGAAACCGCCGACGTAAGTACTATCGGCGGGGCGTGCCAACTCTTGAGCAGATCTTCGAATTTCTTCCGACCCGTCCCGGCGGGCTGCTCGCCGCCGAGCAGCAGCTGTTCCTCGGCGAGGACTTCTTCCCCTGGATGATGGTCGCCCTGGGTGGTGCGCTCGTCGTGGGCAACCTGCTGGCGTGGTTCCGCCCGCCCCCGGCCGCCGAGGGCCGCAAGCCGCCACTCAGCCGGACCGTCGTGATGTCGGTGGTCGGCGTGGTCACGTTCGGCTGGGGCCTGGTCTCGCTCCTGGCGGGCTGACGGGACCGGGGGGCTCGCACATGGGGGACGGAGCGGCGGCCGGCACCGGTGGGGTGGCCGGTGCCGACGTGCGGCTCCAGACCGAGGACCTGACCGTCCGTCACGGCGGGGTGGTGGCGCTCAGCCAGGTCTCGCTGGAGGTACGGGCCGGCGAGGTCGTCGGCCTCATCGGGCCCAACGGCGCCGGCAAGTCGACCTTCGTGGATGCCGTGAGCGGCTTCGTCGAGCACACCGGCACCGTGCGGGTCGGTGGCGCCGACGTGAGCGCGCTGGCCCCGCACGACCGGGCCCGCCGGGGTCTGGCCCGGACCTGGCAGTCGGTCGAGCTGTTCGACGGCCTGAGCGTCCGCGAGCAGTGCCGGGTGGCGGTGGCGCCGTCC
>CAIYXG010000178.1 GCA_903930035.1 uncultured Actinomycetes bacterium
CGCGGTCCGCTCGATGCTCACCGACGAGTACGGGCTGCCGCCCGAGCAGGTCCGGCTGCACCACGAGTTCATCAACGCCCGGGAGATCGCCGCACGGCAGGTCCCGCTCCGGGAGGTCGAGTCCCTGCGGCGCGAGCTGCGCATCCCCGCCGACGCCGCCGTGGTCATGGGCGCCGGGACCGTCGACTGGCGCAAGGGCGCCGACCTGTTCGTCCAGCTGGCCACGGAGGTCCGCCGACGGGTGCGGGAGCCCGTCTACTTCGTCTGGGTCGGCGGCGACCTGACCGGGACGGACTTCGAGCGTGTCCGGTCCGACATCGAGCGGACGGGGGCCGACCACGTGAACTTCGTGGGCGTGAAGCCGGACCCGGTGCCGTGGTTCGCCATGGCCGACGTGTTCGCCCTGACCTCCCACGAGGACCCGTTCCCGCTCGTGTGCCTCGAGCACGCGGCCATGGGCCACCCGGTCGTGACCTACCGCAACGGCGGCATGCCGGAGCTGCTGGAGGCGGCCGGGCCCGAGGCGGCGGCGGGCATCGCCGACCACCTCGACGTGGGCGGGCTGGCCCAGCGCGTCGTGGCGTTCCTCGACGACGACCAGCTCCGGCAGAAGGCGGGCGACCAGCTCCGGGCCCAGGTGCTCGCCCAGCACGACCTGGGCGTGGCGGCCAAGCGGCTCTACGAGGACCTGGTCAAGCTGTCGGAGGGGCCGCCACGGCCTCGTCCCGCCTGACCACCCGCAGCAGCGGCGACGCCACCACGGTCGTGGTCAGCGCCATCACGACGCCGATCGAGAACAGCGTCGTGTCGATGACCCCGAGCTCGAGGCCCACGGTCAGGATCACGATCTCCGTGAGGCCGCGGGTGTTCATGAGGACCCCCAGCGTCAGGGCGTCGCGGCGGGAGCTGCCGGCCAGGAGCGCACCTCCCGTGGCACCGACCATCTTGGAGACCGTGGCGACCGCGACCACGAGCGCGGTCACGCCCCACAGGTAGAGGGAGTTGAGCCGGTCGACGCGGACCGACACGCCGACGACCACGAAGAACACCGGCAGCAGGACCGACGTGGTCACGTTCGTGAGCTGCTCCTCGAGGCGGGCGCGCACCGACCGGTCGACCGGCATGACGGCACCGGCCACGAACGCCCCGAACACCGCGTGGACCCCGACCAGCTCGGTGACCCAGGCCGAGAGGAGGGCGACGGCCACGGCGACCGGGAGCGAGACCGCGCCCGCCCGGGCCAGCAGCGGACGGACCACCAGGGTCATCGCCAGCACGTAGGCGACCGCCAGCCCGGCCACCTGCAGCACCTCGCCCGGCCCGCTCGACGCCGTCACCGCGACGGCTCCGGCGAGCAGGCACCACGCGGTGACGTCGTCGAGCGCCGCAGCCGCGACGGCCACGGCACCCACCGGGGTGCCGGCGAGCCCCGTGTCCTGGAGGATCCGCACCAGGACGGGGAACGCCGTGATGGCCATGGCGACCCCGATGAACAGGACGAACGAGAGCCGGTCGGTACCGGTGCCGAACCGCGGGTAGAGCCACAGTGCCGAGAGCGCGCCGAGCGCGAGCGGCAGGACGAGGGACCCCAGCTCGACGTAGGCGACCGTCCGGCCCCTGCCCCGCAGCAGCCGGGGGTCGAGCTCGACACCCACCAGGAACATGAAGAGGACGAGCCCGAGCTGTGCGAGCGCCTTGAGGCCGGGCACGACCTCGACGGGGAACAGGTAGGCCGTGGCGTCGGGCCACACGGCGCCGAGCAGGCTGGGGCCGAGCAGGATCCCGGCCAGGACCTCGCCGATGACGCGGGGCTGGCGCAGGCGCACCGCCACCCAGCCGAGCGCCCGGGCCGCCACGACGGCGACCGCCACGGCCAGCAGGAACCGGGTGGCGACCTCGGGAGAGGTCATGGCGCCCCGGCCTCCCTCAGCCGAGGACCGCGGTGAGCGCCTCGACGACCCGGTCGACGTCGTCGTCGGTCATGGCCGAGCCGCTCGGCAGGCAGAGGCCGCGGTCGAACAGCTCCTCGGAGACCTCGCCGCCGACGGCGGGGTTCCCGGCGAACACGGGCTGCAGGTGCATGGGCTTCCAGGCCGGCCGGGCCTCGATGTCCTGGGCGTCGAGCGCCGTGCAGATCTCGAGCGGGGTCCGGCCGAGCGCCGGGTCGACCGTCACCAGCGTCAGCCAGCCGTTGGGCCGGCCGCGGTCGTCCCACGGCATGAACCCGACCCCGTCGAGGCCCGCGAGCCCGGCCAGGTAGCGGTCGTGGATCTGGTGGCGCCGGTCGATCTTGGCGGGCAGGTCGGCCAGCTGGCCACGGCCCACGGCGGCCAGCAGGTTGGAGAGCCGGTAGTTGTAGCCGATGTCCGTGTGCTCGTAGTGCAGGACCGGCTGGCGCGCCTGCTGGCTCAGGTAGCGGGCCCGGGCGACCGACTCGGCGTCGCCCACGAGCATCCCGCCGCCGCCGGTCGTGATGATCTTGTTGCCGTTGAACGAGAACGCCGCGGTGGCGCCCCACGTCCCTGCGTGACGCCCCTGCCACGTGGCCCCGAGCGCCTCGGCGGCGTCCTCCACGACCGGGACGCCGTACTCGTCGCACAGCGCCACGATCCGGTCGAGCTGGGCGCACTGCCCGTAGAGGTCCACCACCACCACGGCGGCCGGCAGGCGGTCGGC
>CAIYXG010000179.1 GCA_903930035.1 uncultured Actinomycetes bacterium
CGGCCGACGGCGCCGCCGTGGACGCCATGCGGCTCAGCCTGGGCACCGTGCAGATGTCGGGCACGGTCGTCATCGGCGAGGGCGAGAAGGACGAGGCCCCCATCCTGTTCAACGGCGAGGTCGTCGGCAGCGGCGGCTCGCCCGAGGTCGACATCGCCGTGGACCCGATCGACGGCACCACGCTGACCTCCAAGGGCCGCGGCGGCGCCGTGGCGGTCATCGCCGTGTCCGAGAAGGGCACGATGTTCGACCCGGGCCCGTGCTTCTACATGGAGAAGATCGCCGTGGGACCCGAGTGCCGGGGCGTCGTCGACCTCAACGCGTCGATCTCGGACAACCTGCACGCCGTGGCCACGGCCAAGGGCATCCCGGTGACCGACGTGACGGTGACGATCCTGGACCGCCCCCGCCACGACGACATGATCCGGGAGATCCGTGCGGCGGGCTCGCGCATCCGGCTGATCGGCGACGGCGACGTGGCCGGGGCCATCGCGACGGCCTGGGAGGACTCGGGCGTGGACATCCTCTTCGGCATCGGCGGCACGCCCGAGGGCGTGATCGCGGCCGCTGCGCTCAAGTGCATGGGCGGCGAGCTGCTGGGCCGCCTGTGGCCCCGCAACGACGAGGAGCGCCAGGCGGCGGTGGCCGCCGGCTACGACCTGGACCGCGTGCTCGGCACCGACGACCTGGTGTCCGGCGACAACTGCTTCTTCGCTGCCACCGGCATCACCGACGGCAACCTCCTGAAGGGCGTCCACTACGACCGCGACGGCGCCACGACGCAGTCGCTGGTCATGCGCTCCCGCTCGGGGACGGTCCGGCTGGTGGACGCCCGCCACCGCAACGCGAAGCTCGGGTCCTGAGCAGCACCGCGCCCCGCCCGGCGGAACACCGTTCACCTGCGGCGGGTTGGGCCCCTTCGTGACTGCTCCCATCATCGTCGTCGACGACGTCCACAAGCGCTTCGGCGAGACCCGGGCCCTCGACGGGGTCAGCCTCTCGGTCGACCAGGGCACCGTCCTGGGGCTCCTGGGCCCCAACGGGGCCGGCAAGACCACCACCGTGCGGGTCCTCGCCACCCTGCTCCGTCCCGACTCGGGCAGCGCCGCCGTCGCCGGGTTCGACGTCCGCCGGCAGGCCGACGAGGTCCGCTCCGTGATCGGCCTCACCGGGCAGTACGCAGCGGTCGACGAGAAGCTCACCGGCCACGAGAACCTGTGGATGGTGGGGCGGCTCCTCGGCATGTCCAGGGCCGACGCCCACCAGCGGGCCGAGGAGCTGCTCGAGCGGTTCAGCCTGTCCGACGCGGGCGACCGTCAGGTCCGCACCTACTCGGGGGGCATGCGCCGCCGGGTCGACCTGGCCGTCAGCCTGGTCGGCCGGCCCCGGGTGCTGTTCCTGGACGAGCCCACGACCGGCCTCGACCCCGCCAGCCGCCTGGAGCTCTGGGACATCGCCCGCGAGCTGGTCGCCGACGGCACCACCGTGCTCCTCACGACGCAGTACCTCGAGGAGGCCGACGAGCTGGCCGACCGGATCGTGGTGATCGACCGCGGCAAGGTCGTGGCCGAGGGGACCGCCGACGAGCTGAAGGACCAGACCCGGGGCCGGGTGCTCCAGGTCGAGGTCGCCGACCGCACCCGCCTGGACGAGGCCCGAGAGGTACTGGCCCGGATGGCCCCGCCGGAGGACATCCACGTCGACACCTCCACCCGGTCGGTGTCGGTCGCCGTGGGGACCGACACGGCGCTCGCGGCCAGTGCCATTGCGGTGCTGTCGAGCGCCGGCGTCGAGATCGCCGACTTCACCCTGGAGCGTCCGTCCCTCGACGACGTGTTCCTCGAGCTGACCGGCAGCAGCGCCGACGCCACGACGGAGGACGACCGGTGACCGACGTGCTCGCCCCCTCGGCCGGCCCGGTGCTGCGCCGGCCGCGCGGCCTGCTGGCCTTCCTGCACGACGGGTGGATCATCACCTGGCGCAACCTGGTGCAGCTCCCCCGCACGCCCGAGCTGGTGCTGTTCACGCTCATCCAGCCGGTCATGTTCGTGCTGCTGTTCAACTACGTGTTCGGCGGCTCCATCGGCCAGTCCCTGCCCCCCGGGCTCTCCTACGCCCAGTTCCTGATCCCCGGGATCATGGTGCAGACCATCGTGTTCGGCTCCTCGGCCACCTCGGTCGGCCTGGCCGACGACCTGCGCAACGGCATCGTCGACCGGTTCCGGTCGCTGCCCATCACCCGCTCCGCCGTGCTGACGGGCCGCATCGTGGCCGACGCCTTCCGGCTCCTGATGGTGGCCGTCGTGCTGGTGGTCGTGGGCTTCCTGGTCGGCTTCCGGTTCGAGGGCGGGATCCCGCTCGGACTGCTGATGATCGCCGTCGCCGTGTTCTTCGGCTTCGCGATGAGCTGGATCCTGGCCAACATCGGCCTGCGGGTGAAGGACCCCGAGACGGCGCAGACCGCCGGGTTCATCTGGCTCTTCCCGCTCACCTTCGTGAGCTCGGTCTTCGTGCCCGTCTACTCCATGCCCGGGTGGCTCCAGGCCATCGCCCGGAACAACCCGGTCACGCTCGTCGCCAACCTGCTGCGGTCGCTCTCGCTCGGCGAGACCCTCCCCGGCACGACGTGGTGGGGGCAGGCGCTGCCCGTCGCCCTCTGGTGCGTCGGGATCGTGGCGGTCGCCGGGCCGATGGCCGTGGCCCAGTACCGCAGGGTCTGACGGCCCCAGCCCGCTCTGCCCTCCCCCTCCCCCGGGAACGGAACAGTTCCAACCTTGGGGGATGCGGTGCCGCGGCGGGACCAGATCCCACAGGACCGCAGCTGGGGTCTCCGTGGCAGGGCTCAGAGCCCCAGTCGGCGGGTGAGGCCCAGCAGGGTGCGGCGGGCGCCGGCCGGCAGGGGCGACGTGACGCCGTTGAGCACCTTGTAGGCCACCCCGGGCACCACCCGGGCGCGCCCGGCCGCGGCGCCGTCGAGGGTGGCGGCGGCCACCTCGTCGGCGGTCATCCAGACCGCGTCGGGCAGGTAGGCCTGCGGGCGCCAGCCGGCCCGCTCCTGGAACTCGGTCCGGGTGAACCCGGGCAGCACGGCCGTCGCCGTCACCCCGGTCCCGCGCAGCTCCTCGTGGAGCGCGTCGGTCAGCGAGCAGACGAACGCCTTGGTGGCCCCGTACGTGGCGGTGCCCGGCGTCGGGTAGAGCCCGGCCAGCGAGGCCACGTTGACCACGGCACCGCGGCCGCGGCCGACCATGCCGGGGAGCGCCGCCCGGGTCAGCCGCAGGACGGCCAGCACGTTGACCTGGACCTGGCGGTCCTCGGCCTCGGGGTCCAGGTCGACCAGGTCGCCCGTGGTGCCGAAGCCGGCGTTGTTCACCAGCAGGTCGACGGGGGCGTGCCCATCGGCCAGCCGGGCCTCCACCGCGCTCCGGCCCTCGACGGTCGCCAGGTCGGCAGCCAGGACCTCGACCTCCACCCCGTGGTACGGACCGAGGTCGGCGGCCAGCGCCTCGAGCCGGTCCCGGTCGCGGGCGACGAGCACCAGGCCGCTCCCCCCGGCCGCCAGGCGGCGGGCGACGGCCTCCCCGATGCCGCTCGAGGCACCCGTGACCACGGCGGTGCGCCAGCGTGCTCCCGACATGCGCCGCAACCTACCGGGGACCGGTGCGACGCGTCACGGGCGCCGCACGGACACGTCGCCCACGGTGGCGAACCCGCAGTCCTCCAGCAGCGCCGGCCACGCCGGGCCGTGCCCCTCCGCCGGCCGGTCCACCAGGACCACCTGCGCGCCCCGCGACGCGGCGGCCGAGGACCATGCCAGCAGCGTCCGCCGGCCGATGCCCTGACGGCGGGACGGCGCGTCGACGACCACCCCGCCGAGGCGGGCCGTGGAACCGTCCACCGAGCCGACCGCCACCGCCACGGGCTGCCCCGGGGCCGACGGCGGCTCCGCCACGACGACGAGCCGTCGGCCGGGGTCGGCGCCGACGACGCCCCCGGCCAGGTCGGCACGCCCGAGGAGGTCGGCTGCCGTCGGCTCGACAGCCCGGACCGCACGCACGTGGAGCTCCACGCCGCCCCGCCCGCTCACCTCGGGCCCCCCGAACGGCTCCTCGGCGAGCGTGAACCACCGCGACCCGCGGCCGGCGGTGGCGTCCGGGGCGACGTGCTCGAGCAGCGCGACACGGTCCACCTGCCAGGGGCCCAGCCGGCCGGTCAGTGACCCCAGGGCACCGTCGACCTGTGCCGGCTCCGCGGACCGCCGCAGGGTGACGTGGGGGACGTAGGGCCGGCGGTCGGGGCGCGACAGCGGCCCGGCGAACAGCGAGCCCCGCAGCGCCACCAGCTGCTCCAGGTCCTGCGCGCCCCCGTCCACGGCCAGGTGGACCGTGGGCGTGGCCGGGGCGAACGTCGCCGCAGGACCGAGCACCAGCTCGAAGGGGCGGGCCGCAGTGGCGGCGGCACGGACCACCGCCCAGGCGTCGGCCACCGCGGCGGCGTCCACGTTGACGGGCGGGACCAGCGTGACGTGCGGGCCGATGACCTCGGTGCGGGTGTCACCGAGCATGCGCCGCAGGTCGTCGACGCCGCGCGCCAGACGGGGCGGGCACACGAGCGCCACACAGAGTCGTCGTCGGGCCATGGGCCCAACCTAGGCCGGTGCGCGGCGCACCGGCGGGGCGTCAGGCGCCGGCCACCTCGAGGCGCACGAGGGCGCGGGCCAGGTCGTCGGCGGCCTCGGTGTCGTCGGCGTCGGCCTGCAGGGCGGCCTGGGCGCGGTCACGGGCGGCCGTGGCCCGGGCCACGTCGATGGTGTCCTCGAGCTCGCAGACGTTCGACAGGATGGTCACCGTGGTGGTGCCGTCGACCGGCGGCGAGACCTCGACGAACCCCTGGTGCACGGCGATCTTCTTGATCGAGCCGTCCTCCAGGTAGATCCGGACCGGGTGGGTCTGGAGCACCCCGATGAACGGCACGTGGCCCGACTGGAACGCAATGTCGCCCGTGGTGGTGCGGCACACCACCATCTTGGCGAGCTCCTGCGAGTCCTCGGACGAGTAGGCGACGCGCTCGGGAGAGACGAGCTCGACGGCGATCGCCATCAGGCGTTCTTCTCCAGCTCGTCCGCCTTGCGGATCGCGTCCTCGGCGCCGCCGACGTTGAAGAACGCCTGCTCGGGCAGGTGGTCCAGCTCGCCGGAGACGAGCATGTCGAACGACTCCACGGTCTCGTCGACCGGGGTGAAGATGCCGGGCAGGCCGGTGAAGACCTCGGCCACGAACATGGGCTGGGCCAGGAACTTCTGGATCTTCCGGGCCCGGTCCACGGTGACGCGGTCCTCCTCGGAGAGCTCGTCGAGACCGAGGATCGCGATGATGTCCTGCAGCTCCTTGTAGCGCTGCAGGATCTCCTTCACGCCGCGCGCGACGCGGTAGTGCTCGGCGCCCACGATCTCCGGCGCGAGGATGGTCGACGAGGAGGAGAGGGGATCCACCGCGGGGTAG
>CAIYXG010000180.1 GCA_903930035.1 uncultured Actinomycetes bacterium
CGGGTCCAGGTCGTGCCGGCGGGCCGGCGCGGCGTCGGTGACCCCTGCGGCCCGCCGCGCCGCCGCCGGCGGCGCGGGCCCGAGCTGCCGCCCAGGAACGCCGAGCGGAGCGACGCGAGCGTGATGCGGACCGCCTCCTTGCCGATCTGGCTGAACGACACCGGGATCATGACGATGTAGAGGGCCTGGGCCGTCCGGGTCAT
Source organism: uncultured Actinomycetes bacterium (assembly GCA_903930035.1). Classification (GTDB taxonomy): domain Bacteria; phylum Actinomycetota; class Acidimicrobiia; order Acidimicrobiales; family Microtrichaceae; genus CAJANQ01. The sequence goes on from CAIYXG010000180.1 coordinate 204, forward strand.
CTTGCGGTCGACGATGGTCCGCAGCAGGGGCTTGGCCCACGCCGGGGCCTTCACGTAGAGCGGCGTGATCTTGGCCAGCGCCTCGGCCAGCTCCTTGTGCGGGTGGTCCAGGATCGAGTGCTGGTGGAAGCTGGACTCCCCGCGGCGGACCTTCTCCTCCCCCTCCTCGTCGAGGTAGCCCATCTCGACGGACAGGTCGTAGAGCTTCGTCTTGGGCAGCGGGTAGAAGACGTTGCCCGAGGCCTGGGTGGGCCGGATCGTGTCCACCATGTCGAGGGTCTTCCACATGGTCTCGGGCGTCTCGCCGGGGATCCCGTAGATGGTGGAGACGAACGACCGGATCCCGTGCTCGTGGATGAGCCGCGCCTTCTCGTAGATCAGCTCGTCGGTCATGGGCCGCTCCATGAGCGTCCTGCGCACCTCGGCGTCGCCCGAGTCCACCCCCATGAAGAGCATCGAGCAGTTCGCGGCGGCCATGGCCTTCATCAGCCGGGGCTTGATGGTGGTCGGGTAGCCGAAGCAGTACCACGGCAGGCCGATCTCGTCCCGGTAGACCTCGCAGAACTCCTCGACCCACAGCACGTTGGTCGTGAAGTTGTCGTCGTGCAGCGACACGAACGACGGGTCGTAGGTGCGCAGGTTCTGCTTGAGCTCCTCCATGACGTTGGCGACCGACCGCTTGCGGAGGAAGTCACCCTTCCCGTCGAAGATCTCGCGCTGGTAGTGGATGTTGCAGAACGTGCACTTGAACGGGCAGCCGCGCCCGGTGAACACCTCGAGGACGTCGCGGAAGGCGCCGGCCTCCCACCACAGCTGCTTCTCCGGGAACGGCAGCAGGTCGAGGTCGTTCTCGAGCAGGCCGATCTCGTTGCGGTGGACCACCCCGTCCTGCTTGACCCACATCGTGGGGACGTCGGTGTAGTCCTCGCCGCGCGACATCCGGGCCACGAGCTCGAGCAGGGACAGCTCGCCCTCGCCGGTGCAGACCACGTCGACCCACCAGTGGTTGACCACGTACTCGGGCAGGGCCTGGGCATGGTGGCCGCCGACCACCACCGGCACGCCGAGCTCGCGCTTGAGCCGCTCGCCCATCCGCGATGCGTGGGGCCACAGGTTGGTGGGCGCCCCGATGCACACCAGGTCCGGGTCGAACGCCCGGGCCCGCTCGACGAGCGCCTCGGGACGGTTGAGCCGTGCCAGGGCCGGCACGTTCATCACGGTGTTGTCGTCGAGGCCCGGCTCGAAGATCAGGTCGATCTCGTGCCCGTGGCTGGTGAGCATCGACATGAGGTACCCGAGCCCGAGGCTCTCGATCCCCCGGTACCAGAAGAGCACCTTCACGACTGCCGCCCCGCGTCGCCGGGCTCAGGCGCCGAGGTTGATCGACTCGGCCTGGTCCTGGCCGGTGTCGATGACCTGCGGGCACAACGAGGTGAGGACGGTCAGGACCTTCGTGATCTCCCGCGACTGGGTGCCCAGGAACCCGGTCAGCTCGGCGCGGAGCTGGGCGCTCGTCGCCGCCGTGAGCGCACGCTGCTCGACCGCCAGGTAGGCCAGCACGACGCCGTCGACGAGCGGTCGGTTCACGGGCGGCACGGCCGCCTGGACCTCGCGCCACACGCCGGACAGCGCGGCCACGGCGTCGCGCTGCGACGCGAGCGAGTCCGGGGGCGACAGCACGACCATGTTGCCCACCACCTGGAGCCGGCGGGAGGCCGTGCAGGCGGGCGTGACCGGGATCGTGGTCGTGGTCGGCGCCGGCGGTGCTGTCGTGGCGGCGCCCGGGCCCGGTGCCCCGGGCCGGCCCGGCACGCGGCCGGCACGACGGTCCTCGGCCTGCTGCTGGGCCTGGGCGATCGCGGCGGCGCGCTGCTCGGGCGTCGCCAGCTCGACCGGGATGGACTCGCCGGTCTCGGCTCCGGGCAGCGTCTGGAACGGCTTCATGGTCGTGACGGTCGCCGGGACCGTCAGGTCGGGGTTCGACCGGTCGAGCGCCGCCTGGGCGTCGGTGTAGTTGTCGTCGGCGAACCCGCACGCGGAGGCGCCCACGCACAGCAGCAGCAGGACCGCTGCGAGGACCCCCCGGTGTCTCGGCATGCCCCGAGCGTAACTGCGGCCCGTCGGCCGCGTCACGCGGCCCCGGCGGGCGAAAGTACCCACCACGGGCGGCGGCTCAGAGGTCGCCGAACGTGCCGAGCACGAAGCCGCTGCGGTCCACGGCCGTGCGCAGCTCCTCGGAGAGGACCGCGGCCAGCTCGCCCGACCAGTCGTAGCCCCAGGCGTAGCGGGCCCGTGCCGGGTCCGGGTCGGCGCCGGGGTGGACGCCGAGCTCGGCGGACGTGCAGCCCGACCGGCCCAGCCGGTCCACCGCCGCCACCAGGCCCTGCGTGCCCAGGTGGCCGGCGTCGTCGAGCCCGGCGAACCCGTCCGGCAGCCGGAGCCCGGCCCCTGCCGCCCGCCGGGCGAAGCGGCCCGACAGGGCCCGCACCCCGAGGCCCTGCAGCCCCGCCCGGGCCGAGGGGCGCCGGACCGCGCCGACACCGTGCTCGAGGGCGACGTCCACCAGCACGCCGCCGACCTGCGGGAGCAGGTGCACGTGCTGGTGGGAGTCGAGGTGGTCGACCACCAGGCCCGCGCCGCGGCAGGCCTCGAGCTGGGCCACGGTCTCCCGGCGGACGTCGGCCGGGTCGACCCGGCCCAACGACCAGCGCCGGAGCAGCGACCGCCAGCTGGCCGCAGGCCGGCCCGAGGCGTCGACCAGGGTCGGGACCTCGGACGGGCCGAGCAGGAGCGGGTCCTCCCCCACCAGCGCCACGTGGCAGCCCACGCCGAGGCCGCTGTCGCGCAGGGCCGCGGCGTACGGCGCGAACGCGGGCGCCACGGCCAGCACCGAGGTGGAGGTGACGACCCCCTCGGCGCCGGCGCGGAGGATGCCCTCGCTCACGCCGGGGGTGAGGCCGAAGTCGTCGGCGTTGACGACCAGCAGCCGGCCGGCGGTCATGGCCGCAGCCGGGGCTGGCGGAGGATGTCGGGCACGATCCGTCGCGCCTCCTCGCCCAGCTCGACGATCCGTGGCCACGACGCCGCGGTCGAGCTGCCGGCCAGCCGCGGCAGGTAGTCGGCGCCCATCTGCACGATGCGGAACCCGGCCCGGTCCGCGCGCGACAGGAGCTCGGCGTCGAGGAAGATCCCGTCGCTGCGCAGCTCGAGCGTGTCGACGACCCGCCGGCGGACGAGCTTGAGCGCAAAGTTCACGTCACGGACCCGGAGGCCGAGCACGACGCGAACCAGCGCGTTGTAGACCGCCGAGTAGACGACCCGGCGGGCCCCCTCGCCGGAGCGGCTCCGGCGGTAGCCCGCCACGATGTCGGCGTCGTCGCGCCGCAGGATGCGCACCGCCTCGCCCACCACGACCAGGTCCACGGGCAGGTCGGCGTCGGTGTAGAGGACCAGCTCGCCGCGCGACGTCGTGAAGCCGGTCCGCATGGCGGCGCCCGGCCCGCGGTTCACGGGGTGCCGGACGTGCCGGAGGTGCGGGAACTCGCCCGCCAGCTCCTCGAGGACCCGCGGCATGCCGTCGGTGCTGCCGTCGTCGACGACCAGCACCTCGTAGGTGGACACGGTGCCGTCGTCCACCAGACGCTCGGCGGCCTCGACGGCCGCGACCACGGTCCGGCGGATCGACAGCTCCTCGTTGAGGGCCGGCATGAACAGGGTCAGGTCGACCGGACCGGTCATGCGGCAGGTCGCCGGGGGTTCAGCGCGGCGTCCCAGGCGGCGGCGCGGGCGGGGGCGGACCGGTACCGGTGGTCCAGGCCCAGGACCTTCTGGAGCCCCAGGTTGAGGAGCGCGGCCGGCTGCGGGAGCGGCCGGTAGACCTCGAGGAACAGCGTGACCCGGTCGGTGGGCCCGCGGTTCCAGGCGGCGTGCGGGACCGTGTCGTCGAACAGGACGCCCTCGCCGTCGCGGTAGGGCACCACGACGTGGCCGACCGAGAGCGCGGCGTCCTCGCCGCACCGGACGCCCAGGTGGTAGCGCAGGACGCCGGCGTTGGGGCCCTGGTGCTCGGGCAGCTCGCTCCCGGGCCCGAGCACCGACCAGAGCGCCGAGCGGAGCCCCTCGACCTCGCCGAGGGCGGCGAGGGTCACCGGGAAGGCGTCGGCCAGCGGCGCGCGCGGCCGTCCGTCGGAGACGAGCAGCCCGGCGCGCCAGACGCCGACCGTCCCCTGGTCCTCCGTGAGCACGTCGTCCAGGCGGGGCAGCCGGCCGCCGGCGCCGGTGAACCGGTCCCACTCGGCGCGGACCTCGGGGAACCGGGCCGCCAGCCGGCCGTGCCAGGCCACGTCGTCGAGGGGCCGCGGGTTGGCCGTGACGGGGTCGGCGCGCCGCACGCGCCGGTTGTTGGCCGCGAGCGCCCGACCGAGCACCTCGACCGCGACGCCCACGGCCTCAGCCCCGGCCCAGGTCGATGCCGTAGAGCTCGGCCGCGTTGCCGCCGGCGATGCGGTACTGGTCGGCGGGGTCCAGCTCGGCGATGGTCTCGGCCAGCTCCACCGTGGTGCCCGGGTACTTGGCGTCGGGGTGGGGGAAGTCCGAGGCCCACACGATGCGGTCGGCCCCCACGATCTCGTTCCGGGCGGTGAACGCCAGGGTGGACTCGTCGGCGTCGAAGCTGATCCAGCACTGGCGGCGGAAGAACTCCGAGGGCATGGCACCCTTCAGCCACGGGACGTCCCACTCGTAGACGCGGGCGTGGTGGTCCAGGCGCTCGAGGAGGGTCACGATCCAGCCGCCGTTGGACTCGAGGAACACGGTCCGGAGGTCCGGGTAGCGCTGGAGCACGCCGCCCGCCGTCAGGAACATGATCGTGTTCATCATGTCGGCCGGGTTGCCCACGGCCTGCGCGAAGTAGATGTTGTCGGACCCGAAGTCCTCCTGCTCCTGCACCGGGATCTCGGAGGTGCCCAGCCGGTTGAGCCGGAGGCCACGGACGGCACCGGGCACGTCGGCGGCCAGGAGCGGGTGGAAGCCGAGCGGCAGGCCGGTCTCGGAGCAGGCCTCCCAGACCGGGTCGTACATCTCGTGGTTGAAGTGGTACCCCTCGACCGCCGGGTTGGGGCGCAGCTGCACCCCGACGATCCCCGGCAGGTCGGCGACGCGGCGGATCTCGGCCGCCGCGGCGACGGGGTCGCGCTGGGGCAGGTTGGCCACGCCGTGGAGCCGGCCCTGGCCCTGCGAGCACAGGTCCGAGAGCCAGTCGTTGAACGTGCGGGACTGCGCCGCGACGAACTCGTGGGTCCGCAGGCTCTGGAACCCCAGGAGCATCGTGGCGTGGAGGACCGAGTGGGCGATGTTGTCGGTGTCCAGCACCTCGAGGCGGGCGGCGGCGTCCCAGCAGTGGGCGGGCAGGTCCGAGTAGCGGAAGCTGCCGGCGTGCATCTTGCGGCGGCGCTCCTCGTCCACCCCGGCCGTCCCGGCGAGCGCCATGACCGCCGTGTCCATCGGCTCCATGTCGTCGATCGTCAGGATCTCGTTGCCGTCGGCGTCGGGCGTGATCCGCCAGACGCGGTCCTCGAAGCCCTCGGGCGCGAAGGGCACCATCGCCGAGGCCGGCTCGAGGAGGTGGCCGTCGGCGTCGACGAACACCAGGTCGGCCGGCGTCGAGCCGCTCATGCGTCGTCCCCGGCGTCGAGGCCCTCGTCGGCGGCCTGCTGGTTCAGCATGGGGTGGGCCGCCGCGTTGAGCATGTCGGTCATGGTCAGCGGCTGCGCCGGCGGGACGAACCCGGCGGGCGCGGGACGGGGACCGACGTCCACGCCGGCGGCGTTGGCCCGGAGCGCCGACGCCGTGCACGTGGCCGGGTCACGCGTGGCGAACGGGTCGAACCCGAAGTGCCGCATGGCGTTGAGGTGCGTGATCTTCGCGACCTCCTCGGCGGACAGGTGGCCCATCTGGGCGGCGAGCCGCTCCGGCGAGTAGGGCCACGACGAGTCCGAGTGCGGGTAGTCGACCTCGACGCACACACTGTCCACCCCGATGCGGTCGAGCATCGCCAGGCCGACGGAGTCGGAGATGAAGCAGGCCAGGAAGTGGTCGCGGAAGACCTCCGAGGGGCGGCGGTCGCCGAACTGGGAGCCCGTCCAGACGCCCTGCCGCTCGAGGACGTAGTCGGCGCGCTCGAGCAGGTACGGGATCCAGCCGAGGCCGCCCTCGCTGAGCGCGATGCGCACGCCGGGGAACTCGCGGAGGACCCGGGACCACAGCAGGTCGGCGGCCGTCTCCATGACGGCGGTCGGCTGCAGGTTCATCATCGTGGTGAACGGCGCGTCGAGCGAGGTCATCTTGACGTTCGACGACGAGCCGATGTGCAGGCAGACGACGGTCGAGGTCTCCTCGCAGGCCCGCCAGAACGGGTCCCAGTGGTCGGAGTGGAAGCTCGGGACCTCGAAGCCCAGGAACGGGTTGCCCAGCTTGGGCGGGTGCTCCGAGAACGAGACGGCCCGCACACCGCGGGCGGCGTTGCGGTAGACCTCGGCGGCCATGAGCGCGGGGTCCCAGTACGGCACGACGGCGAGCGGGATGAGCCGGTCGGGGTAGGCGCCGCACCAGTCCTCGACGTGCCAGTCGTTGTAGGCCTGCAGCACGGCCAGCGCGAACTCGTGGTCGCCGGTGCGGACCGCGCAGTTGGTGAACGCCTGACCGCAGAACTGGGGCCAGGACGGGAAGCTCATCGAGCCGAGCACGCCGCCGGCGTCCATGTCGGCGATGCGGGCGTGGACGTCGTAGCAGCCCTCGCGGATGGCTGCGTAGGTGGTCGGCTCGACGCCGAACTCCTCCTGGGGCCGGCCGGCCACGGCGTTGAGCCCGAAGTTCGGGTACTCCTCCCCCTCGAACAGCCACATCTCCTGGCCCAGGGCGTTCTCGATGACCCGCGGGGCCCGGTCGGCGTACTTGGCGGGCAGGCGGCCCTCGAAGAGATCGCGGGGCTCGACGACGTGGTCGTCGACGCTGACGATGATCAGGTCACCTGGGTCCATCGGTTCAGGATGCCGCGTCGGGGTCCGTGGCGTCGACCCCCTCGGCGGGGGCGTCGTGCAGCTCGTCGAGGGTCTGGCGGAGCACGGCGCCGAGCGCCGCAGCACCGGCCGGCTCGAGGACGCCCATGTGGTCGCCGTCGAAGTGGTGGACCTGCAGGTCGCCCACCAGCGGCCCCCAACCCATGGTGGCGTCCGAGGACGGGGTGTCCGAGGCCCAGAAGAGGTCGATGCGGCCGTCCCAGGTCGAGGTGCGGTCCCAGGCCTGGGCCGCCAGGTGCCAGTGGGCCTCCCACGCGTACCAGAGGCGCCACTCGGGCCGGACCCTGCCGTGGCGGGCCAGGTCGAGCTTCCACCGCACCGGGTCGACGACCCGCGACACCCCGGTCCGCACCATGAGGTGGCGGAGGGCGCCGGCGGGGCTCGTCCGGACCATGTCCCGGTAGTGCTGGACCGACCCCGTCAGTCCGGTGCCCGGGGGCGGCGGGGGCGCGACGCCGAACCACGGCCGGAACGGGGACCGGTTGCCGTGGTAGCCGGGGCCGCGGTAGCCGGGGCCCACGTCGACCACGCCCACGAACGCCACCTCGTGGCCGTCGCGGCGCAGCTGCCGGGCCATCTCGTAGGCGGTGATGCCCCCGAAGGAGTAGCCCGCCAGCCAGTACGGCCCCTCGGGCTGGGCCTCGAGCAGGTCGGTCACGTAGCGGGCCGCGAACGTGTCGAGGGACGGGAACGGGTTGGGCCCGCCGCGCAGCAGCGGGGACTCGAAGCTCCACACCGGCTGGTCCTCGCCCAGCGCCCCGGCCAGGTGCCGCACCCGGTACGCCGACCCCTGCAGGTCGTGGACGAACCATAGCCGGGGCCGCCGGCCGGGCTCGCCCGCCTGCACGCAGGCCACCGAGGACGGATCCGACTGCGCCGCCGCCTGCAGCCGGACGCCCACCTCCGACAGCTCGCGGACGGTGCGGGCATGGACGAGCTCGCCCATCGGCACGGTGACGCCCAGCTCGTGCTCCAGCGCCACCAGCATCTGTGCGGCCAGCAGGGAGTCGCCGCCGAGCAGCATGAAGTCCTCGTCCAGGCCCACCGTGCCCACGGGCAGCAGCCGCTCCCACAGGTCCCGGACGGCGCGGCGCACCGCGTCGTGGTCGGCGCCGTCGAGGGCCGCCGAGGTGGCCGCCGGCGTGCCGGTCACGGCGAGGGGGTCCGGCAGCGCCCGGCGGTCGAGCTTGCCGTTCGGCAGCCGGGGCAGCTCGTCGAGCACGACCCACCGCGACGGGACGCGGTACGCCTCCCGGGTCTCCAACAGGGCGGCGCGCAGGTCGGTGGGCTCCACCGGCGAGGCCGGCACCACGTAGGCCACGAGCTCGACCACGCCGTCGACCGGACGGGCCACGACGGCGGCGTCCACGACGGCCTCGAGCGCGTGCAGGTCGGCCTCGACGTCGCCCAGGACCACGAAGCGCCCGCGGACCTTGACCTTGGTGTCCACCCGGCCGAGCACCACCAGGGCGCCGTCGGCGTCGAACCGGGCGTGGTCCCCGGTCCGGTACAGCCGGACGCCCGGCCGGCCCTCGGGGTCGTCGCTCAGGACCTGCCGGTTGAGCTCCGGATGGCCCCAGTAGCCGTGGAACATGTGGCGGCTGACGATGCCCACCTCGCCCGACTCGCCGGGGGCGGCCGGCGCACCGTGCTCGTCGAGCAGCAGCAGCTCGACCTCCGGCACGGGGTAGCCGCACGGCGCCGTGCCCTCGACCGTGGTCCCGGCGTCGGCCACCCACAGGCTCGTCACGCCGGTCTCCGTGGTGCCGTACCCGACGGCGACGTGGGCCGGCTCGAACATCCGGGACGTGAGCCCGAGCACCTCGTTGTCGACGAGCTCGCCGCCCAGGGCCACGAGCCGCATGTCGGGGAACTCCCGGCCCGCAAGGGCGTCCACCAGGAAACGGATGACGGTGGGGGCCATGTAGGCCAGCGTGATGCGCTCGTCGGCCAGGAAGTCGGCGACGGGGGCCAGCCCGACCCCGCGGACGTCGAGCGTCGCCAGGGTGCCGCCGTTGAGCAGCGGCAGGAACATCGGGTACGCAGCGACGGCGAGCGACACCGGGAACAGCATCGGCATGCGGTCGGCCGGCCCGATCCCCAGTGCGTTCGTAGCGCCCCGGACCAGGTTCATGAGGACGCCGTGCGTGATGATGGCGCCCTTGGGCTCGCCGCTGGTGCCCGAGGTGAAGGCCAGCATGAGCGGCGAGTCGGGGCCCAGGTCCGTCGGCCCGGGACCGTCGCCGGACAGGTCGTCCAGGCCCACCAGCGCCACCGACAGCGCTGCGTCCACGACCACCGAGCGCGCCAGGTCGCCGAACGTGTCGTCGTGCAGGAGCAGCGGTGCGCCGGCGACGCCGAGCGCGGCGGCGGTCTGCTCGGCGGGGGCCGTCGGGTCGACGACCACCACGACATGGCCCGCCGAGACGACGCCCAGGATCGCGGCGACGAGCGGACCGTCGTGCGCTGCCACCACGCCGACCGGCGTCGGGACCGTGGAGCCGACCTTGGCACGGACCCCCGCCGCGATGCGGTCCACCTCGGCACCGAGCTCGGCGTAGGTCCACTCGACCGAGGGCGACCGGACCGCGGTCGCCGACGGGTGGGCCGCCACGACGGCGGCGAACCGGTCCCCGAGGGCGCCGGTCACGGCGTCGTCGGGGAACGGGAGGAAGCCCTCGGGCAGCGCCGAGCCCTCCTCGATCGCAGCCCGCCATGGACCGGTACCTGCTGGACGTCCAGACTGCCCCACGGCCGGAAGGGTACCCGTCGCCCTGCAGAACCGGTCAGCCGGCCGCGGCCAGGTGGTCCGACGCCGGCCGGAACGCAAGGAGGATCGAGGCGTCGTCGGCCCAGCCGCGGTCGTCCCGGAGGGCGACGTAGCCGATCCGGGCGTCGGTC
>CAIYXG010000181.1 GCA_903930035.1 uncultured Actinomycetes bacterium
AGGATCATGGGCAGGAACTTCTCCTTGAGGAAGTCCGAGCCGTGGGCGATGAGCGTCTTGCCGATGATCCCGACGCCCTTGCCGATCTGGGGGCCGCCGCGGCCGGCGAGCTGCTCGTTGAGGATGTACTCGTAGACGCCCTCGCCGTCCGAGCCGCCGTACTCCTCGGGCCACGTGATGCCGAGCCAGCCCTTCCGGCCCAGCTCCTTCATGAAGGCACGGCGCTTCGGCGTGTCGACGATCTGCGCCATGTTCTCGCGCGTGACGTCGAAGATGTCGATGTCGTCGTGCTCGTCGCAGAACGCGATGACCTCCTTCTCGAAGGCCTTCTGCTCCTCGGAGAACTCGAAGTTCATGGCGTGCTCCTCAAATCTGACGGACCGTCAGATTCTACGCGAGGTCACCGCCCCCTGCCCACCCCCTCCGGCCAAAAACACCGGACCCGTGACGTGGCGGCCACGCAGGGGCCCCGCGCGCCACGGGTTCGCCCGGTGAACGGTGCCGGCGCTACGAGGCGTAGCCCGGCTTCCAGATCATGAGCACGATCATCACCACGAGCGACAGGTGGAGGACCATGGACATGGCCCCCACCTGCTTCCCGGAGGCCTGCAGGGTGGCGATCCGGCCGTCGTCGGGCCCGGCGGGCGGGTTGGCCACCATGTCGCGCTGGGTCTCGAGCATGCGCCGGACCCGGGGCATGAGCGCACCGTGCGACACGCCGAGCGACACGACGTAGACCACGAGCGACAGCCACACCCAGGTCTGGCCGAACGTGTACGTCTTGTCGCTCATCCCCACCAGGCCGAGCCCCCAGACCGGTACCAGGTAGATGAAGACCTCGGCCACCTTCATGGAGACGAACGAGTTGACCTCCATGACGGCCAGGTTCTGCTCGGGCGGGAGCTGCTGGGCCCTCGAGGCGTAGACCCCGTTCAGGATCACCCCTCCGAAGCCCACGATCACGCACACGATGTGGAGCAGCAGTACGACGTTGTAGCCGAACGAGTTCAGGCCCATGGTTCCCCCCTGGTGTCGACGGTGCCGGGGCACGGTGTCCCGGCCCCCAGAACGCTAGACGGCGCCGGGACCGCATTCCGACACGCTGCCGGACGGGGGGCGGCCGGGGTCGTGCGCCCCGCCCGCTGTGATCACTGGCCGGGCTTGAAGACCATCAGGACGACGGCGGCGACGACCAGCAGGTTGAGCACGGTGTAGACGGGCAGCACCTTCCGGCCGGTCGCCTCGATCAGCGCCACCCGCGGGTCCCCGTCGGGCACCGGGCCCTCGAGGGCGGCCAGCTCCCGCTCGGCCGCCACCATCTTCCGGGTGCCGGGCCGCACCACGGCGTGCCACAGCGCCACCCACACGAGCCAGAGCACCAGCGACCCCGCCACCCACGGAGCCTTGACCGGGTAGACCTTCTGGCTCATCCCGCTGACGCCGAACCCCACGAACACCGCCACGTACACGAAGATCTCGGCCACCTTGGTGGACACGAAGGCGTTGGCCTCGCCGACCGCCAGGCGCTGCTCGACCGGCAGCTGCCGGGACCTGGCCAGGTAGAGCCCGTTGAGCGACACGGCACCGAAGCCCACCACCACGCTCACGATGTGGACGACCAGCAGGAGGTTGTAGGGGAAGGAGTCGACGCCCATGGCCGGGCAACCTAGCCGCCGCCTCAGGCCGGGGGCTTGCGGCCGGTGATCCCGGTGAACAGCAGCCGGGCCATCACCCGACGGATCTCGGGCCCCGTGGTCCCGTAGCGCTCGATGCCGTACCGGTGGCCCGACACCTGCGCCAGCATGGCCACGAGCACCGAGGCCGTCGCCACCGGGTCGATGTCGGCGGGGAGCCGGCCGTCGCGGCGCTGCCCGTCGACGACATCGGCGATGGACTCGGTGAGCGGGTTGAGCAGCTGCACCCGGATCTCGCGGAACCGCTGGTCGCCCTCGGTCGACGCCAGGTCGATCACCCCGAGCAGCGCACGGTGCTCGTCCCAGAGCGACATGAAGGTCTCGGCGATCTGCTCGCACGTGGCGTAGGCCGCGCTCGACGACCAGTCGCCCTCCCGCACCGGCCGGCCCAGGCGCTCGCGCGCCTCGCCCACCAGCTCGTCGGCCAGGGCCACCAGGGCCGACTCCGCGTCGGGGAAGTACTGGTAGAACGTCGCCGGCGAGGTGCCCGCCTCGCGGGCGATGTCCACCACCGTCAGGTCGCGGTAGCTCGTGGTGGCGAGCAGCTCGGCGGTGTGGTCCAGGAGCCGCTGGCGGGTGGCGAGCCCACGGCGGCCGGGGACGCGGCCGTCCACGGCGCGCAGCTCGCCCTTCTTCGCAGGTGCTCCCTTGCCGGCCATGCCCGAACGCTACCCGTGACGTCGTCGGCTCAGAAGAGGCCGACGAACCAGCGGAGGACCCAGAGCGTGACCATCGCCGTGATGACCACGGCCGCCACCATCATGAGGACCGCCACCGCCACGACGGCCAGCGTCACCCCGAGGACCGCCAGGCTCGACCGCCTGGTGGCCTTCCGGTCGGCCAGGTCGGCCTCGATCAGGGCGACGTTCCGCTCGTTGGCCTTGTAGGCCATGTCGAACAGGGCCCCGGCGAACGGCACCAGGCCGACGAGCGTCTCGAGGCCGACGTTGAGCATCATCCGCACGACGGTGGGGATGCTGACGCCGGCGGCGATGCCGGCGGCCACCACGACCATCGAGAGGGTCAGGCCGGCGGCGTCGCCGACGACCGGGATGAAGGTCAGCAGGCCGTCGACCCCGACCCGGCGGCGGGTGCCGGGGATCTCGAACACGCTGTCGAGGACCCACGCCAGCCGCTCCACCCACGCCGGCAGCGGCCGGGAGTTGGGCACGTTCTTGCGGGACGCCCGCAGCTCCGAGAGCCACGCCTGGAAGGCTGCGGCGTTCCGGGACTCCCGGGGCGGCAGCAGGTCCGTGCCCGGGGGCGGGCCGGCACCGGGCGGCGGCGGGGGCGGAGTCCGTCCCGCACGGCG
>CAIYXG010000182.1 GCA_903930035.1 uncultured Actinomycetes bacterium
CAGCTGCGGGCCGTCGCCGAGGTCTACGGCAGCGACGACGCCGGCGAGAAGTTCGTGCACGACTTCGTCGCAGCCTGGGCCAAGGTCATGGACCTCGACCGGTTCGACCTGCGCTGACGCCTGCAGCTGCGGTGGGGAGGGACCATGCACGGGTCCCTCCCCACAGGGTCGGTGCGTGCCGGCCGTCGCGGGCACCCCGACGAACCGCGGGAGGGGGAAGCGGCCGAGGGCGCCGCGCCGGTTCCGGAGAAGCCGCTCAGGTTTAGACGCTATTGATATCCGGAAATCCAGAGCAGATGTTAGGGTCGGTCGGGAAGGGGAGTACCCCGATCTCAGAGACGTCGTCAGCACGGGCTGCACCGCAGCCTCGGCGCTCTGGCCGCCGCCCAGGGGCGACGGTGGGAGAGACCTTCGATGGAACGGGCTCGTCGCCCCTCGAATCGAAAGGTCCTCCAATGAACAGGTTCCTGCTGGCTGATCTTCAGCGGTGCAGCTCCTACCCGAGCGTCACCGTGCTGCTGTCAACGGACCGGGGCCCGTCCTTGGCTCCGCACGATGCCGCCCGGCTCGACCGTCTGGTCGACCAGGCGGTGCGCCGGCTGACGGCGGAGGTGCGGGACCGTGACGTCCTGCCCCTCGCCGACCGGCTGCGTCTGCTTGCCCTCGAGCAGGCGGCGGTACCAGCAGCGGACGGTCTGGCGCTCTGCGTGTCCGACGAGCGCGCCGTCGCCGTCCGTCTCGGGACGCCGGTCCGGGAACGGGTGGTGGTCGACTCCACGTTCGCCACCCGGGACCTCGTCGCCGACCTCGCGAGGACCGCGGCGTTCCGGATCGTGACGGTCAGCGAGCAGTGCTCCCGGATGTTCCTCGGTGACCGGAACTCGCTGGTCGAGGTGCACGACGAGACCTGGCCGTTGCGCCGCCCCGACGAGTCCAGCGACACCCTGTGGGCCCGGGCAGTGTTCGACGCGGCTGCGGCCGCCACCACCGACCTGCCGCTGCCGACGGTGGTGGCGGGCGTGGAACGCACCCTCCTCCGTGTCGGCGTCGAGGGTGCCGTGCCCTGCGTCGGGGTGCTCCACGGCAACCACGACCGCGCCTCTGCGAACGACCTCCACCCGTTGGCCTGGCACATGGTGGAGCGCCACCTCGAACGTGACCGGGCCAGGGCCCTCGAGCGTCTTGACCGGGCACGGTCGGGCCGCCGGTTCGCCGGCGGGATCGACGAGGTCTGGTCCTTGGCCCTCGACGGACGCGTCGACCTGCTGCTCGTCGAGGAGTCGTACGAGCTGTCGGCGTGCCGGGGGCCTGGCGAGACACTGCTGCCTGCCGCGGACCGGGGTGGTGCCGACGTCATCGACGACATCGTGGACGAGACCATCGAGGCCGTCCTGCTCCGGGGTGGCCGGACCGTGGTCGTCCCCGACCGCGAGCTCGATGACCACGGCAGGATCGCTGCCGTGCTGCGCTACTGACGTTCCCCCCACCTGGCCGACGACCGTCGCCTTCCCCGCCTCCCAGGGAGCGGCGGTCGTCGGCCCCTCTCGGCGGGCAGCGTCAGGGGTTCGGCACGGCGGCGAACTTCTTTGCGGTGAGCTGTCGCGCCGCACGGACGGAGTCCAGGACGTTCGCGCCGGCCACCCCGCCGATCACGTAGGTGTCCGCCGGCTGGCCGCTACGGAGTGACGATGTTGAAGTCGGGGTCTCGCCGCCCATTGCCGTCGGGCCAGCCTGCCGGCCGGGTTCCCGGACCCACACCCCCGGGGGGCGCAAAGTGTGTCAGCTGAATCACGATTACCGTGTCGGGCGTGGTGCTGGCGGTGACCGCATGGGTCGAGGAGGCAGTGGCGACCGGCGGCCCGCTGGTGCTGACCCTCGCGATGTTCCTCGAGAACGTCTTTCCGCCGATCCCGTCGGAGCTGGTGCTGCCGCTTGCCGGCTTCCTGGTGGAGCAGGGTGCGATGAACCCCGTGGTGGCGCTCGTCGCCTCGACGCTCGGCTCGGTGCTCGGAGCCGTCGTGCTCTACGAGGCCGGCCGGTACGGGGGCCGACCGCTCGTGCTGCGCTACGGCCGGGTCCTCCGGGTGGACGAGGACAAGCTGGACCGGGCCGACCGCTGGATGGACCGGCACGGCACCAAGGTCGTGCTCGTCGCCCGCATGGTCCCGCTCGCCCGCAGCGTCGTGTCGGTGCCGGCCGGGACCACCCGGATGGGCCGTGGCCAGTTCCTCGTCTACACCACGATCGGGTCGTTCCTCTGGAACGCCTCGCTGATCGGCGCCGGGTGGGCGCTCGGCGCCGCCTACGAGCAGGCCGCCGACGTCGTCGGCGTCCTGAGCGTGGTGGCAGCGGTCGCGCTCGTGCTCGGCCTGCTGGTGCTGTGGTGGTGGGTGCAGCGCCGCCCGGGCCCTGACGCGCTGGCCGACGACCGCCCGACCGACCCTGGCGCACCCGACGGTCCTCGCTGAAGCGGCGGTCCGCTCGGCGGCAGCCGAACGGGGTGGCGTGGGCTGGCTTGACCGACCGCCTACCGCCGGGCCCTTCCTGAGTCCACGGGTGACCGTTACCGTGTTGGTCGTGGAACCGACCGAGACAGCGAGCACCGCCGCCGCAGAGGAGGCCGCCACCATGTCGCCGCCCGTTCGGGGGCCCGTCTCGCTGCGCGGCGTGCTTGCGTGGGTGGGTGTCACTACCGTCCTGGCGTCGTCGGCGGCCGCGCTCGGTGCCGCCGGTGCATTCGGCAGACCGAGCGCCACGTCCGTCACGCGACGGGAGGTGACGGCGCTCGACTGCCCGTGGCAGGACCCGGCGGCCACCCTCCCGGCCGGCGCCCGGGTCCTTGCCGTGGCCTCGGCGGAGGGTGGCTGGGTCGGGGTGCGCAACCCCACGAACCTGGGCCAGGTCGTGTGGCTCCAGTCCGCCGAGCTGCGCGCCGACCCTGGCCAGAAGGGCCTGGGCTCGTTGCCCGGCCTGCCCTGCAATGACCAGGCCCCGCCGGCGCCACCGTCGTCTGAGGTGCCCACCGCCCCGCCGTCCGTGCCGCAGGAGGTCGCCGGGGCGACGACCACCGTCCCGTCCACCACCACCACCACCGTGCCCGGTGCGCCGCCCAGCGCCGCGCCCTCCCCGACCAGCCCTGCTGCTGCCCCGACGACCGCAGCGGTTGCGCCGGCGCCGTCTCCTCCCACGCCGGCCCCGGCGCCGCGCGACACGACCCCGCCCGTCATCAGCCAGTCCGCTGTGTCGCCCGTCGAGATCTGTGACACCCCGCAGACCGGCTGGTCGAACGCCGCCAGCATCACTGCGCAGGTCACCGACGACCGCGGTGTCGCCTCAGTGGTGGCCACCTTCTCCGGTGCCGCCCTGCCGGCACTTCCGCTGGCAGCCCGGCCGAACCGCACCTACGGCGGCACGTTCGCCCCGACCGCCGCCACGGCGCCCGCCAACAGCTCCGTGGTCGTCACGATCACCCTGACGGCCCGGGACGCAGCCAACAACACCGCGACCAGGACCCTCCAGACGGTCCGCGTGTACGACGCAGGACTGTGCCTGTTTTGACCGAGGAGCCCACCGTGCGAGGTCGGGTCGCCCTGCGCGTCGTTGCCGCCGTTGCGTCCGTCGCCGTGGTCGGCGCAGCCGCACTGGTCGGTCGGTCGATGGCACCGCTGCCCGGCCCCTCGAGCGAGCTCGCCGACGTCGTGTCGCCGATCGGGGGTCCGCAGGACCCGCCGGTTAAGGGTCAGCGTCTGGGGTCGGGCGAGCTCCTTGGCACCGAGGTGGTCACGCTGCCCGACGAGGACCAGGACACGCCCGCTGGTGAGGACGGGGACCCTGCGCTCCGACAGGTTGCCGACCAGTCCCTACCGCCCGGCACGCCGGACGACGTCGCGCTCGCCGTCGCCCTCGCCGGAGCGACCCCGTCGGGACGGTCGAGCGGGGCCACGACTACGACCACGGCGGCCGCCGACCCACCGCCGTCGAGCGGAGATGCTCCGTCGGGCGGCGCTCCCGGACTAGCGGTCGTCGACCCGTGCGCCGTTGCGGGGGAAGCGCCCCCGTCCGGGTCGGGCTGCCCCGAGGGCGTGCGGTCGGTCGTGCTCGCCACCTTCTCCCCGGAGCCGCTCGAGCCGCTCGCGTCTGCCGAGCCCCTCACCCGGGAGGAGTGGCCGGCCGGGGTGACCCCGTTCCTCTTCTGCCCCCGCGCCACCCTCGCCGCGGGGGAGGTGCGGTTTGGTGTCTCAGCGTCGACCCCGGGAACTGCGACCATCACTGTGGAGCCCGCCGACGACGCCGGCGTTGCCCCGCCGGGCTCTGAGCGGACCTTCACGGTCGCAACCACCCCCGAACAGCTCGCCGCCTGGCAGACCGACTTCGAGCCCGACGGTCACGTGGCCCTCGACGCCCGTCCCCAGCTCTGCACCACGCTGACGGGTCTGGGCGGCTTCACGCAGTGGCGCTACCGGGTGTCGTACGAGGACATTTTCGGTCGCACGGCCTCGGCCAGTGGCGGGTACCTCCGCGTGCCGTCCCGCTCGACCGTGCCGCAGCCCACCGTGCTGCCGCTGGGCACGGGCCAGTTCTTCGTGTCCGCACCCCACAAGGGTGCGGACTTCGTCCGGATCGGTGCGGAGGTGACCGACAGCACCGAGCCGTGTCCGCTTCGTCGTTCCACCGGCCGCTACGTCCCCCCTGGCTCGTTGCCCGCCGTGTCGAGCGCGACCCTTCCCGTTAGTCCCGGCTACCTCGCCGCACGGGGCTACGACAGCTCCTATACCGAGGTGTCCACGGCGCGCTTCGTCGCGCCTCCCGGACGCGAGGTGCTGGTGTGCCTGCTCACCTTCGCCGACGGGTCGACCCAGACGCTCGCCCCCAGCTCCGTGACCACCATCCGCCTGCGGACGCCCGGTGCGGCGCTCGCGTCCGCAACGCTGGACTCCGTGCACCTCGCGGCACGCACCGGGTCGAACAGCCTCAAGATCGTTGCGTTCCGCAGTACCGGCCCGACCTCGGCCCGCTGCGGTGGATGGACCGGGCCCCGTGACGAGGACCTCACCAACCTGGACTACCGGTTGTGCTCGGCCCCGAGCGACCGCGAGGTCGACGAGTGGCGCGTCATCGGGCCCCTGCTCGACCAGCCGTTCGTGATCCGCACCACCGTCACCCGGGACGGCAGGACGTTCTCGAAGAGCACCGTGCTGGCGAACTCGAAAGCAGCTCGCTGCAGGTCGCTCGGCTGCCCCACGCCGCCACCGGCCGTGTTCGAGGTCCCCCTCCCCACCGCCCCGGTCCCGTCGGGCCTGTGCGGGTCCTCCTTCGGACCGTGCGACCCCCCGACCAGCGAGCGGAGCCTCGGCGTGGCCCGCGTCCGCGTCGACTGGACGGCGCCCGCTCCTGGTTCGGCGTCTCGCTGGGAGGTTGGTGCGCCCTCGAGCGCGCGGCCCGCGCCGAGCCCCGCACCGATGTTCGACTGGATGGTCACGCCGACCATCGAGCGCGCTGGTACCGCCAACCCCGGTCTGCGGGCCAGCCTCAAGGCCGACCGGCTCGTGACGTGGTCCGTCACGCTCTCGGGCTGCGACCGCCCCGGTGCGACCCGGACCCTGACCGGCCCGGCGTCGCCCACGTTCCGGATCGCGTTCGACGACCTGTGCCCGGGTGCCGACCACTTCCTGGACGCCACCATCACCGACCCGCGGACTGGCGCGTCCTCGACCTGGAACGCCACCTCCGTCGCCGCCTTCACCCCGGGCTGGTGGCCAGGTGCGAACATACGTATTCCTGGGGAGCGGGTACCGGTGGCGGTGTACCTCGTGGCCGAGCGTCCGCCAGCTGCTCGTCCGATCAGCCTGTTGGCCGCCGACCAGGGCGAGGTCCGGCTCGGCAACCTCTTCGACCCGGCCCGGCCGGACGTCATCACCGGCGAGGAATGGGCCCAGCACCCCGAACGTCGTGCCTACGAACCAACCCAGACCTGCAACATGCAGGGGCTCGACCCGCGGAACGGACTACGGGGGCACCAGTGGAACCTCTTCAGGACGCTGGACCTCGGCACCGGTCCCCTGCCGGTCTCGGCGTCGGCCCAGCTGTTCGGGGCCAACGGAACGTCGGCCCGGTGCACTGTCAACTACAGCGTGTTCAACATGTTCGAGTCGAGCGTGTCGGGCACCGTGTCGAGCGCCCAGCTCCGGAACGTTGGTGACGAGGTGCGCATCACCAGCGCAGCAGATGCCGAGTTCCCGCTCACGCTGATCATCAAGCGCACCCGCTGAGGGCGCCGCCCGTCACGTCAGGTCGACGGGAGGTCGGACCGCCCCGACGGGAACCGTTGCCGCAGGGCCGGCAAGGCTGCGGCCAGCACGACCCCGGCCAGCACGCCGCCGTAGACGAACCACCGGTTGAACGGGGTGTCGACGGCGTTGGCGAGCTCCCGGCCCTGCGTCAGGAGGAGGAGCCCGGCCACGGCGAGGCCCAGCGCCCGGGCCGGTACCCGGTGGATCACGCGTGCGGCGAGCGGCGCGGCCACGACGCCCCCGAGCAGCATCGCCGCCAGGACGCCGAGGTCGATCTCGCTGCGGTTGCCGGCGAGCCCCAGCAGCGTCCCGGCGGAGACCACGGCGACGGCCACCTCGGCCGAGTTGACCGACCCGACGGCGAGCCGCGGCGGTACACGGTGGTGGAGCAGGAACGGCGTCACCACCGGTCCCCACGCGCCGATCATGCCGTTCGTGACGCCCCCGACGGCGCCGGCGACACGGGTGCCGGCCGGCGGGTCGGCCTGCTCGGCGTCAGGCCCGTCGTCCCCGGCGGCGTCGCGGGCTGCGGCCGGGTCCTGCAGCCCGAACCGCACCAGGATCCGCAGCCCCACGAGCATGAGGAGCACGGCGAGCACCGGTCGCAGCACCGCGGGGTCGATGAGGGTGAGCGCCACGGCGCCGACGACCGCGCCGGCGGCCCCCGGCAGGGCGAGACGGAGCACCACCCGGGTGTTGACGTTGCCGGCTCGCCAGTGCGCAGCCCCCGACGCCAGGCCGGTCACCACCTTGGCCACGTTGATCGACGCCGTCGCGGCGGTCGGGCTGATCCCGGCGCTGAGCAGGATCGCCGAGGACGTGGGCCCGAAGCCCATGCCGAGCGCGCCGTCGACCATGGCGGCCATGAACCCGGCGACTGCCACCAGCAGGAGCTCCGTCACCGGGGAAAGGCTAGGTGTTCCGACAGCCGCGTGTCGGGCCGAACGGGTGCCGTCGGAGGCAGCTCAGTGCTGCCAGGTTCCGTCCACCACGTACCCGAGACGCTCGGCCTTGCGGTAGCCGAACTTGCTGGCGAGCCCGCCGCCGAGTGCGAACGCGAGGTCGGACGCCGGCAGGTCGTAGCCCGCCAGGCTGTGCGGCGCGTACGTGCACTCGTCGCCGTGGTGCTCGAGCCAGCCGGTGGTCACCACCGACCCCTGGCCGACAAGCCGTGGCTCGAACCAGTGGCCGAGGAACCCGGCACGCCGCCCGCCGACGGGGATGCCCCCGCCCTGCAGGCGGAGGAGGTCGCCGTCCGGCCGGGCGGTCACGGGGACCGCGGTGGGGTAACCCTCTGCGTCCACCCAGCCCAGCAGGGTGTGCCGGCACTTGGTCAGCCGCTTGGCGTACTTGCGTCCGGGGACCCGCGGAGCCGTGCCCTTACCAGGCGGGTCCTGCGCCGCCGCCGGCGGGCCCAGCGGCAGCCCGAGCACCTCGGCGACCGAGTTGTCGTCCCCGTTCAGCACGACGAGCCGCTCGGCCGTCAGCGTGATGGGGACCCGCGCCTCGTAGTACTCGCGGCCGACCCAGTCCCAGAAGCGGCCCCGCTTCCGGGGCGGCATGAACTCCTCCCACCGGTCGACCTGACCGGTGTCGGCGTACTTGGGGTCGGCCACCGCCGGGAACGACGCCCGGCCCTGCACGACGACCACCTCGGCACCACCGACCGGGGAGTGGTCCCGGGCGTGGAACACCAGCGCGCAGCGGTCGTCACGGTCGATGCTGCGGAGCTTGCCGAAGTTCCCGAAGCTGGTGGTCGTCGTCACTGTCCCGGCACCGGGGTCGCACTCGCCGACCGTCGTCACCGGTGTGAGCACCACGCCGGCGGCAGGGGTCCGTGTCAGGAGTGCGACACAGCGGTCGTTGCGCAGGATCTCCTGCACATGGTCAGGCCAGCTGGTCATCGGTAGTCCCTTTCCTCGACTCGGTTCGCACGTCGCGTCAGTGCGACTCGGCCGCCGGCTGCTTCCCGAAGGGCAGCCGGGCCACGACGGCCACGAGCAGGCCGCCCACGAGCAGGCCCACCAGCGCCGAGGCGGCGGTGTTCACCAGCCAGGACAGCACGCCCCCCACGCCGGGCACGTCGTGGACGACCTTCTCGAGCTCGTGCACCAGGTGGTACGGCGTGGTCCAGCCCAGCTCGTCGGCGCCGACCAGCAGGATGTGGCCGCCCACCCAGAGCATCGCTGCGGTGCCGACCACCGACAGCGCGGACAGGAGCTTCGGCATGCCGTTGACCAGCAGCCGGCCGGCACGCTGCGCGCCCGGCGAGGTCCGCGCCGCCAGCCGCAGGCCGACGTCGTCCATCTTCACGATGAGGGCGACCACGCCGTAGACGACCACGGTGATCAGCACACCGACGACGGCCAGGATGACGCCGCGGGACACGACCGGCTCCTCGAGCACCTCCTTGAGGGCGATCACCATGATCTCGGCCGAGAGGATGAAGTCGGTCCGGACGGCGCCGCGCACCACCTTCGACTCGGCCTCGGGCCCCGCTGCGACGGCCGGCTCGTCGTGGTCGTGGTCGTCGTGGCGCAGCGCGTGGATCAGCTTGTGGGCGCCCTCGTAGGCCAGGAAGCAGCCACCGAACATGAGGATGACCTCGACGACCACCGGGGCGATCGCGCTCAGCAGCAGTGCCGCCGGGAGGATGATCAGCAGCTTGTTGCGCAGCGACCCCAGCGCGATGCGTCGGATGATCGGCAGCTCACGGTCCGCCGACAGCCCCTGGACGTAGGCGGGCGTGACGGCCGTGTCGTCGACCACCACGCCGGCCGCCTTGACGCTGGCCCGGCCGGCGGCCGCGCCGACGTCGTCGATGGACGACGCCGCGAGCTTGGCGAGCGCCGCCACGTCGTCGAGCAGTCCGACGAGTCCTCCAGCCATGCTGCGATGTGCTCCTCCGGCGGGCGCTCCGGCCCGCGTCTCCGACCGGGACACTACCGGCCCGACCCCTTCCCTCTCACCTGTCCGCTCAGTAGCGTGTCGCCATGTCCTCCATGCTCCGGCGCAGTTGCCTCGTCTTCACCGCAGTCCTGCTGTCCCTGGCCCTCGCCGGTTGCGGCGGCGGGTCGTCGGACAGCGCCGGGTCGTCGTCGGACGCCGAGGGCTCGCCGACCTCGGTCACTCCCACGTCCTCCGCGCCCACGTCGACGCCCCCGACCTCGGCGCGACGGTCGTCGTCCGCCGACTGTCTCACCGGCACCTGGACGATGAAGCAGGACACGCTTGACCTGCTGGCGTCCGCTGCGGTGCCGATCTCAGGGATCACGATCACCAAGGGGGGCTGGACGTTGGACCTCGGCGGTGATGGCGCCGCAACGAGCGAGGCCCGGTTCACCGCAGCCTTCGCTCCCGTCCCGAGCGTGAACGCAGAGGCTGACGTCTTCTGGAAGCACTCCGGAACCTGGGAGGTCGTCGACAACGACCTGGACCTCAACATGAGCCAGACCGAGGCCGGCGTGACCGAGGTCCGCCAGGCGGGCATCGCCGCCCCTGGCTCCCCGCTCCCGCCGGTGAGCGGGATCCAAGGCGGCCCGTTCGAGTGCAGCGCCGACCGCCTGACGGTGCTGACCACGACCGGAAGCCAGCCGCTCCAGATGGTGTTCGAGCGCTAGACGGCTCCGGCCTGCACCGCGCTGGTCGGCACTCGGCCACCGGCACGGACCTCGTAGGTCACCACGTCGCCGGCTACCACCACGTCGGCGCCGCCGTGGTCGTCCGGCCGCACCTCTTGGCCAGTGCTGCCGGTCCACGTGACCTGCACGGGACCGACCGCCAGCGAGTGGTCACCGACCACCGGCATCGCGGAGCTCGACCAACGGAGCGTCCCGCCGGCCTGCTCGACCCGGAGCTCGACCACGTCGTCGCTGTTCACTCGAGCATCCACCCGCCCGCCGCCCGCAGCAGGGTGGGCGGCGATGTGCGTGACCCCTCCGCCCGAGTCGCGCACGTGCACCGTGAACGGGACGTACTGGTCGTTGGCGAACGACGGCACCGGTCCGGAGGCCCAGCCGACTGCGCAACCGGGCTGCAGCACGGACGTGGCGGTGACGTCGCCCACGGCCTGGACGTGGACGCGTGGCTCGACGACCGGCTCCAGGGCCCACGGCAGGTCGAGGCCGTCGGCCAGGCGCGCCACGAGCGGGAGGAAGAACAGGTCGTGCACGTGGTCGGTGCCGGCGTCGAGCTCTGCGGGCAGCACGCCGTCGACGCCGTGGACGCTGAGCCAGAGCCCGAGGAGCGACACGTAGCGGTCGAGGCTGGTCCCGTAGGCCCGCGAGTAGGGGCCGCACACGGCGCGCAGGTCAGGGTCGAACAGCGTGGAGAGCCGCGCCACGAGGGTCCGGGCGAGCACGCGGCCCCACTCGACGAACTCGTCGCCCGGGGGGTACGTGGTCCAGAGGCCGGCGGCCAGCAGGTCGACGCCGTCGTAGGTGGGGGAGTTGTACTCGTCGACGTCGCCCGTCGCCGCCAGCCGGTCCATGGACCTCTGGGCCCGTGCGGTGCCGCGTGCGACCATGCCGTCGTCCCCGAGGCGACGGCCGGCGTGGGCCTCGACCCACGCGTGCAACAGGTTGGGGTTGGTGTACCAGTCGGGAATGCGGTCGACGGGCTCACCGGCGGCGCACCGGACGACGGCGTCCCACATCTCGTCGACCAGCTCACCGGGCAGGTCGTCGGCGTGGTCGAACAGCGTCACCAGCAGGACGGTGCCCAGGAACTGGCGCCAGTTGGGGTCGTAGTGGAGCCACTCGAGGGCGTCGTCGGGCGGCGCGGGCTGCTCGGCGGTGACGGGGAACGTGCCGTCCCAGGCCTCGCCGGGTGCGTCGTACTGCAGACGGACGACGGACTGCAGTGCCGTGGCCGCCCGGTCCGGCCGCCCCCGCTGCAGGTCCAGGTAGGCGCCGAGCGCCGACTCGCGGACCGTGTGGATTCCGAGGGCGCCCAGGTCCAGGCCGGGGGTGGTGCCGGCGGGGACCAGCAGCAGCCCACGAGGTTCGTCCCACAGCTGCTCGTGGACCGCTGCGAGCGCGTCGGCGGGGTGCGGGTGCGTCACGGCGCGCAGGGTACCGGTCGTCGGAGCTGCCCGACGATGGTCTGTGCGACCGAGCGCGCTGCCGCCTGACCCGGAGGGCCTAGGCCAGCGCCGACTCGAACTCGGTGGCGAACACCGGGCGGCCCAGCAGGTAGCCCTGCGCCACGTGGCACCCGAGCGCCATGAGCGCGGCCTGCTGCTGCTCCGTCTCCACGCCCTCGGCCACCAGGTCCAGGCCGAGCGCGGCGGCCAGCTCGACCACGGCCCGGGTCACGGCCGTCGCCACGTCGTCGTCCGGCAGCCGGGCCACGAACGAGCGGTCCAGCTTGAGCCGGTCGACCGGCAGCTGCTGGAGCAGCTGCAGCGAGCCGTAGCCGGTGCCGAAGTCGTCGATCGCCACGCCGATCCCGGCGCTGCGGAACGAGTGCAGCTGCTGCGAGGCCACATGGAGGTCGGACAGCGCGGCGGTCTCGGTGACCTCGAGGCACAGGTTGTGGGCGTCGAGGCCGCTGGCCTCCAGCGCCGCCAGCACGTGGGGCAGGCAGCCGCCCTGGTCGAGCTGGCGTGCCGACAGGTTGACGGCGAGCTGGAACGACGGGTCGACCCGGCCGTCCTGGATCCACCGGGCGGCGTCGGCCGTGGCCTGGCGGAGCACCTGCTGGCCGATCTCGAAGATGGTGCCGTTGCGCTCGGCGAGCGGCACGAACTCTGCGGCCGGCATGGTGCTGCCGTCGTCGGTCGGCCAGCGCACCAGCGCCTCGGCGCCACGAACTGCTCCCGTCGCCAGGTCCACCACGGGCTGGTAGGCGACGGTGAACTCCTGGTCGGCGACGGCTCGACGGAGCCGCTGGTCGAGGCCGAGCATCGCCGCCACGTTGCCGCCCTGCCCCGACTCGTAGACGGCCAGCTGGCCGCGACCCTGGTGCTTGGCCCGGTACATCGCCACGTCGGACCACCGCATGAGCTCGGGAACCTGCGCAGGGTCGTCGGCCACGGCGATGCCGATGGAGGCCGTCGTGCGGAACTCGTCGCCGGCCACGACGAGCGGCTCGGCGGCGACTCGGAGGAGGTGCGCCGCAACCTCCGCGGCCCCGACCTCGTCGGTGTCGTCGAGCAGGACGGCGAACTCGTCGCCGCCGAGGCGGGCGACCGTGCCCTGCGGCGGGACGGCGGCCCGGAACCGCTCGGCCATGGCCTGCAGCACCTCGTCGCCGTGCCGGTGGCCGAGCGAGTCGTTGACCAGCTTGAACTCGTCCAGGTCGACGAACAGCACCGCCACCGACCGGATGGTGGTACCTACTGCGGTGGCCGCGTGCTCCAGCAGCCCGTCGACCATGGCCCGGTTGGGGAGCCCGGTGAGCGCGTCGTGGGTGGCGGCACGGACGAGCTCGGCCTCGTGCTCGTGGCGTTCTGTGGTGTCGGTGGCGACCACGAGCACGGACTCCACCCGGCCCTGCGGGTCGAGCTCCGCCCGGACCGACGCCTCCCTCCACTCGGTGCGGCCGTCGACCGGCCCGGCGTAGGCGACGTGCCGGGTGATGGCGTCGGCGAGCGTGGCGTCGACTGCGTCACGGAGCGGGCTGGTGGACGGGTCGGCGTCCAGCGCAGCGGTGGTGACCCGGTCGTCCTGGGCGACCCGGTTGCGCAGCGGGGTCCGCCCGCCGGCCGTCACGCGCACCACGGTCAGGGGGAGGCGGTCGACCAGCGACTCGAACCGGTCCTCGGCCAGCTGGAGCGCACGGACGGTGCTGCGGAGCTGCTCGGCGACGGCGGTCAGGCCGTCGTCGGCAACACGCCGCTCGCTGACCTGGGCGAACAGCGTGGCGACCGCCCGGAGCATGGTCACGTCCTCGGCGGTCCACGGCACGGCCCCCGACATGGAGTCGAGCCCGATCACGCCGACGAGCTCGCCCTGCCGGGCCAGCGGGACCTCGAGGATCGCGCTGATCCCCTGGGACACCAGGTACGCGCGGTCCTCGGCCCAGTCGGGACCGAGCGCCGCGACGTCACGGATCTCGTTGACGTCGAACGCCTCGAGCCGGGCCTGCTGGCGCGGTGCCTCGCCGAACTCGCGGCCCTGCTCCTCGTCGAACGAGGGGTCGATGCCCGGCGCGCACCATTCGTGGGTCATCCAGGTGAGCCGGGCGTCGTTGTCGTAGCGGATGACGTACGCACGGTCGGCGCCGACGAACTGGCCGATGGACTCGAGGGCGAACCCGACGGCGGGGTCGAAGTCGTCCTCGGTCAGGTCGGTGAACCGCTCGAAGACGCCGTCGAGCACGGTCTGGAACGCGAAGAGCCGCTGGATCGACACGCCGTCGGGCGCAATGTTGCTCGACGGCTCGAGGACCCCCACCCCGCCAAGGTACCGGCGGGGGCGGCGAACTGTTCAGGCCGCGCCGACCGAACGATCTTTCAGCGGGGCGGGCCGTGGGAAACCCATACCCCACCCGGTAGAGTCCGCTGCGATGGCACTGGGGGGACGCAGACGTAGGCAGGCGGTCGACGCACGCTCGGCGGGCTCCGAGGATCCCTCCTTCTCCGTGCACTGGTCGCAGATCGTGCTGGCGTTGCTCCTGGGCCTGGCAGTGGCGGGCCTCGTGCTGCACGCCATGGACGCCCGCCGGGACGAGCGCCGCATTGCGGCAGCCGTGGCGCAGCTGGAGGCCGACTCGCAGTCGGTGATCGAGGTCCAGCGCCGTGCGCTCGACCTCTACGACGCCATCGACGGCTGGGAGGAGGGCGGTCCGGTCGGTCCGGTCGAGTCGTCGCTCTCGGCGCTGGACCAGCAGCTCGACTCGACGAACAGCGCCGGCACGTCGTTCCGCTCCCTGGTCCGCGGCCCCTTCCTCGACACGCTCACGCAGCTCCGGCCCACGATCACTGGCCCGGCTCCCGACGTCGCTGCGGCCTACCCGCTCGCCGAGAACTTCGAGCGGGCGACGGTCGGTCTCAGCAGGAACTACGAGGAGCTGCTCAGTCCGGAACGGCGGACCGAGGTCGTCGGGGACGACAGCAACGAGAAGCGCGGCATGCGGCTGGTGCTGCTGGTGGTCCTGCTCGGTCTCTCCCTCGGCACCGTCACGGTCCTCCGGAGCCGGTCGGCGTACCGGGCGGCCAAGGACCGCTTCGACCGCGACCGCGAGGAGCTCGACCGGGCGTCCGTGCTCGAGCGTGGCGAGGCCGAGATCCTGGCCGGCATCGTCGAGGGCGAGCCGGTCGGCTCACTGGTCGTGAGCGTGCTCGACCTTGCCCACCGGTTGACGGGCGGCTGCCTGCGGTTCGTCGTCATGCCGGGGCTCGACGTCGACGGGATGCCAGAGGTCGTCGTCCGGTCGCTGGGTGGTGACTGCCGCCTCGGCACGTCGGTGTCGGACGTGGCACCGTCCGCCGCGTGGCCGGTCAGCGCCGGTGCGGGGCTCGAGCTCGGCACCCTGGAGCTGTGTGCCGGGGAGGACGCCCCGCCGGTCGACGACCGGATCGACGACGTCGCCCGCCGGTGTGCCGACCTGGTGGCGCTGATCGTCGACCGCGCGCTTGCCGAGGAGCAGCTCCGCTACCGGGCCACCCACGACTCGCTGACGGGCATGCCCAACCGTGAGCACCTGCTCGAGGTCGTGGCCGAGGGGCTCCGCGCACGCGGCGCGCACCCTGACCACGAGGTGGCGCTCATCTTCTGCGACCTCGACCGGTTCAAGCTGGTGAACGACACGCTCGGCCACCGGTCCGGCGACGAGCTGATCCGTGCCGTGGGCCGCCGCATGTGCGCCAGCGTGAACGGCACCGGGACCGTGATGGCCCGGCTCGGCGGGGACGAGTTCGTCGCCGTGTGCACCGGTCCGTCGGCCGGGGTGCGGGCGGCCGCGCAGGCCGCCGACCTGGTGGCCTGCCTGCAGAGCAGGTTCGTGGTGGACGACGCCGAGCTCTTCGTCACGGGCAGCTTCGGGATCGCGGTGGCCGACGACGTCACGACGACGCCCGAGCAGCTGCTGCGCAACGCCGACATGGCCATGTACGCCGCCAAGCGCGACCCGCTCACCACGGTCGTCCGCTACGACACCAACCTCGAGACGGGGCTGGCGGCCCAGCTCGAGATCGACGTCGCGCTCCGCGAGACGCTCGCCCACGACGGCCTCACCGTCTACATGCAGCCGCTGTTCGACGTGGACCGCGAGCTGCCGGTCGGCGTGGAGTCGCTCGTCCGCTGGGAGCACGGCGGCGAGCTGCTCGCGCCCGCCGCCTTCCTCCCGGTGGCGCGGGCCAACGGCCTGATGGGCGAGCTGGGGCGGGTCGTCGTCAGCAAGTCCCTCGACGCGCTCGCCATGGTGCGGGAGCAGGCACCCGACCTGTCGCTGTGGCTCAACATGGACCGGCTGCAGCTGCGCGACGCCCGGTTCCCGGCCCTGCTGGCGGCGGAGCTGGAGCGCACCGGGGTGCCGGCTGCCAACCTCGTGCTCGAGCTGAGCGAGGAGGACCTGCTGCACGTCGAGGAGGTCGGCGACGTGGTGACGGAGCTGCGCGCGCTGGGCGTCCGTCTGGCGATGGACGACTTCGGCACGGGGTACTCGTCCATCGTGCGGCTCACCGAGCTGCCCGTCGACATCGTCAAGCTCGACCGGGCGCTGGTGGCGGGACTCGCCGAGGGCGGCGAGCGTGCCGAGGGGATCCTGGCGGCCTCGGTCGCCCTCGTGACGTCGGCCGGGCTCGACGTGGTCGTCGAGGGCGTGGAGACCACGGCAGAGCTGGACACGGTGCGCCGTCTCGGCTGCTCGGTGGTGCAGGGCTACCTGCTCCGGCGGCCGGGGCCTGCGGCCGAGGTGCTGGCCGAGTGCGTCGGCACGGCGGTTCCTGCGCCGCGCTGAGCCGTGGGTCCTGCGGCTCCCGGCCCCCAGTTCCTCCCTCTCTGCATCTGGCCGCGCTCGGTGGTCGGCTGAACGAGTTGCGTGAGGTTCCGTTAGGGTGCGGCACATGAGGCGGACGGGGGGTCAGCACGTGGGTGCAGCCGTGCAGCCCGACGCGGCCCCGGCCACCGGCCCACGGTTCCGCATCCACTGGTCGCAGGTGCTGCTCGGGGTGCTGCTCGGCGTCGCGCTGGGCGGACTGGTCTTCCACGCCATCGACGCCGAGGAGGACAGCGACGAGGTCAGCGCCGCCCTGATCGAGCTCGAGGCGGACTCGGGCGTCCTGATCGAGGTCCAGGACCGGGCCCTCGACCTGTACGACGCGGTGGACATCTGGGAGGAGGGCGGTCCCTACGCGACGGTCCGGGTGGCGCTGACCAACCTTGACGCGCTGCTGGCGTCGACCAACGACGCCGGGACCAAGGTCGAGTCGCTCGTCGGTGAGCGGTTCACGGAGGACCTGGCCGCGCTCCGCCCCACCATCAGCTCCCGGTCGGCCGACCCCACGGCCGCCTACGACCCGGCCGAGACCTTCGAGCGCTCGGCGGTCATGCTCAGCCGCAAGTACGAGGACATCCTGAACCCGCAGAGCCGTGTGGACATCCTGGGCGCCGCCAACCACGACGAGCGGGGCGTCGGCCTGGTGATTCTGGTGGTCGTCCTGGTCCTGCTGCTCGGCGTCGTGTCGATCGTCCGGACCCGGTCGGCGTACCGCACCGCCAAGGAGCGGTTCGAGCGAGACCGCGAGGAGCTGGCCCGGGCGTCGGTGCTGGAGCTCGGCGAGGCCGACATCCTCGCCGG
>CAIYXG010000183.1 GCA_903930035.1 uncultured Actinomycetes bacterium
GACGCCTACCTGTCGGTGGTCGAGGCGCTGCGCCACGCCGGGTTCCAGCACGGCGCGCAGGTCGACCTCGAGTGGATCCAGGCCGAGGACGTCGAGGGCCTGCTGACCGAGGGGAAGCTGGCCGGACTGGACGGGCGGGTGATCCCCGGCGGCTTCGGCGAGCGCGGGGTCGAGGGCAAGATCGCCGCGGCCAACTACGCCCGGCTCCAGAAGGTGCCCTGCCTCGGGCTGTGCCTGGGCATGCAGGTCATGACCATCGAGTTCGCCCGCAACGCGCTGGGCCTCGACGGTGCACACTCCACCGAGTTCGACCCGCAGACGCCGCACCCCGTGATCGACCTGATGGACACCCAGCGGGACGTCACCGAGAAGGGCGGCACGATGCGCCTCGGGGCCTACATCGCGCAGCTGGTCGAGGGCTCCAGGGTTGCGCAGGCCTACGGCACCACGGTCGCCTCGGAGCGCCATCGCCACCGGTACGAGTTCAACCCCCTGTACCGGCGTCGGTTCGAGGGCAGCGGCTTCGTGTTCTCGGGGACGTCGCCCGACGGCCGGCTCGTGGAGTTCATCGAGATCGAGGACCACCCGTTCTGGGTGGCCACCCAGGCCCACCCGGAGTTCAAGAGCCGCCCGACGGCCCCTGCGCCGCTGTTCCGCGACTTCGTCGGTGCGGCGTGCGACCTGGCCGAGAGCCGCAACCCCCACCTCATCGACCTGGAGCCCGACGACGTGCGTCTGGTCGGCGAGGCCAGTCCGTCGACCGCCGACCGCTGAGCGGCACCCGCATGGCCGGGTTCCGCCACGTGCGCGACGACCTCGTCCACGAGGGGTGGGTGATCCGTCTCTACACCTCGACGTTCGAGGCGCCCGACGGCACGGAGTTCCAGCGTGACGTCGTGCGGCACCCCGGGGCCGTCTCGGTCGTCCCACTGCGCGAGGACGGGACCGTCGTGCTCGTCCGCCAGTACCGGGCCGCCGTGGACGCCATGGTGCTGGAGATCCCTGCGGGCAAGCGCGACGTGGCGGGGGAGCCGCCCGAGGTCACGGCGGGGCGGGAGCTGGCCGAGGAGGTCGGGCTGACGGCGGGCCGGCTGGAGCTGCTGTCGACGTTCCACAACTCGATCGGCTTCAGCGACGAGCTCAGCCACGTGTTCCTGGCCCAGGACCTGACCGAGGTCCCGACCGACCGGCAGGGGGTCGAGGAGGCCTACCTGGAGGTGCTCGAGATGCCGCTCGACGAGGCGGTGGCGATGGTGCGGGCCGGTGGGATCACCGACGCCAAGACCGTCATCGGCCTGCTCTCGGCCCACGCCCGCGCCGGAGCCTGAGTGGCGGCCGTCGAGCCGGTCGAGCTGCCGGTCGCCAGCGAGGCGTTCCTCACCCACCTGGTGGTGGAGAAGGGCCGCGCCCCCCTGACGCTGGACGCGTACCGGCGTGACCTGCGGCGGTGGGTGGGGTTCCTTGGCGCCCGGGACACCGAGGTGTGCGACGCCGGGCCGGACGACGTCGCCGACTTCGCCGCGTCCCTGCGGGACGACGGGCTCGCCCTGGCGTCGGTGACCCGCACGCTCGTGGCGGTCCGCTCCATGCACCGGTGGCTGGCGGCCGAGGGCCTGGCCGCGTCGGACCCGACGGCCGAGATGGAGACCCCCCGTCGGCCGCAGCCGCTGCCCAAGGCGCTGTCCGAGGAGCAGGTGGTGGCGATCCTCGACGCC
>CAIYXG010000184.1 GCA_903930035.1 uncultured Actinomycetes bacterium
CACCACGTCCGGCACGGCCGCGTCGAACCGGGGGGCCGACCCGTCGCCGGCGTGCGGGCCCGCCCCGGTGACCACCGGGCCGGTCACCATGCCGAGCGCCAGGAGGCCGCAGGCCACCCGCGACAGCACCAGGTCGGTGCTGCCGACGACCGGCCGGCGCGGCCCGGGCTCCTGCCCGGCGCGGCGGAGCAGCACGATCGCGTTGGTCACGAGGACCATCGACAGCACGAAGTGGCCGGCCACTGCGGCCGGGTGCAGGTCGACCAGCACCGTGATCCCGCCCAGGACGATCTGGCCGACCACTCCCAGGACCAGGCCCAGCGCCCACCAGACCAGGTCCCGCCGGTAGGGCCGGCGCCGGAGCGCCCCGAGGACCGCGGCGATGACGCCGAGCGAGACCAGGCCCGTGAACAGCCGGTTGACCTGCTCGATCGCCTGGTTGGGGTTGGAGACCTTGATGAAGTCGCCCGACGTGCAGTTGGGCCAGTCCTCGCACCCGAGCCCCGAGCCGGTCAGGCGCACGGCGGCCCCCGTCACCACGATCGTGCAGAGGAGCCCGAGGGCGACGGCGACGACTCGGCGGTAGGTGCGGGGGGACACGGGGTGGAGGCTAGGCCACGTCCGTCCTGCCCGGGCAGGCGGCGGCGCCGCCCGCCCCCCGCTGGCAGGGGTCGCGCGGCGGGGCGTACCTTTGGGCTCCTGATGGCGTCCCCGGCGATCGTCCCCCCGCTCTCCCCGTCGGCGAAGGTCGCCGCGTACGTCGCGCTCATGAAGCTGCGCGTCGTGGAGCTGCTCCTGGTCACGACGGTGCCGGTGATGGTGGTGGCCAACGACGGGATGCCGTCGCTGTGGCTCATGGTCGCCACCGTGGTGGGCGGCACGCTCTCGGCCGGCGGCGCCAACGCCATCAACATGGTGGTGGACCGCGACATCGACGCCCTGATGGAGCGCACCAAGAACCGCCCGCTGGTGACGGGCGCGATCACGCCGCGGGCCGCCCTCACGTTCGCCGTCGGCATCGAGGTCCTGGCGTTCGTCTGGCTCGCCGTGTTCGTCAACCTGCTGTCGGCGGTCCTGGCGCTCGGTGCCTGCTGCTTCTACGTGTTCGTGTACACGCTCTGGCTCAAGCGGACCTCGACCCAGAACATCGTGATCGGCGGCGCGGCGGGCGCCGTGCCGGTCCTGATCGGCTGGTCCTCGGTGACCAGCTCGGTGTCGTGGTCGGCGGTCGTCCTGTTCGGCGTCATCTTCTTCTGGACCCCGCCGCACTTCTGGGCGCTCGCCATCAAGTACAAGGACGACTACGGCAAGGCGGGCGTCCCCATGCTGCCGGCGGTCGCGGACCACCGGACCACCACGCTCAAGATGCTCCTCTACTCGGTGGTCGTGGTCGTGCTGACCCTGGTGTTCGGGTGGACCGCCGGCCTCGGGGTCCTCTACTGGGTCTCGGCCGTGGTCCTGGGCGCCCTGTTCCTCTGGTTCTGCTGGGACGTCCGCCGCACCGAGGAGCCTGCCAAGGCCATCCGGCTCTTCACCTTCTCGATCACCTACGTGACCCTGCTGTTCGGCGTCATGGCGGCCGACGTCCTCCTGCGGAACGCGCTCGCATGACGCCGGGCCCGACCGGGAGGTTCCGGGACGTGGACATGGTGCCCTCCGCCCGACCTGATGGTTTTCCAAGGTGGAACGGCCACGGGGTAGTGTCGGCGCGCCAGACCCGGCCCGGTGCCGGGTCCTCGAGGTCCCTCGCAGGGCCTCGGCGACAACTCGATCCAGGACCCGCCCCCCGGGCGCCACACACGAGGGCACCACGCACATGGCAATGACCGAGACGAGACCCGAGACGGGTGCGGAGGCAGCGGCAGCTCCCGAGCAGGCCGGTCCGGGTGGGCTCGAGCTCCTCGTCGGGACCGGTGACCACCGGACCACCGGCGTCGTCTTCATCGGGTTCTCGCTCCTGTTCCTGGTGGTCTCCTTCCTGGTCCGGGTGCTCGTGGGCATCGACGTGCTGACCGACAACGGTCTGCTGGGGGCCTTCGGCGGCCTGTCGGACCTGAGCTCGCAGGTCGGCCTGGTGTTCCTGGGCGTCGTCCCGCTCCTCCTCGGCCTGGCCGTCTACGTCGTGCCGCTGCAGGTGGGCTCGCCGGCGATCGCCTTCCCCCGGGCCGTCTCGCTGTCGCTGTGGACCTGGGTCCTGGGCAGCGGCGTGTTCCTGACGAGCGCGGCGCTCAAGGGCGGCATCGGCGGCGGCAACGACCAGGCCGCCCGTCTCGGCAACGTCAGCCTGGGTGTGCTGCTCCTGGCGCTCGGCCTGGGCACCGTGGCCGTCATGACCACCGTCGTGGCCCACCGTCCCTTCGGCATGGGGCTGGCCCGGGTGCCGCTCTTCTCGTGGTCGATGCTCGTCGGCGGCGCCGTGTGGCTGCTGGCGTTCGGCTCGGCGTTCGCCCACGTGGTCGTCGGGCAGATCTCGCAGGCCGGTGCGCAGGACCTGGCCACCAACTTCTCGAACGGCATCGCCTGGCTGCTCGGCGCCCCGTCCGTCTACATGGTCGCCGTCCCCGTGCTGGGCATCGCCGGCGACGTGGTGGCCCGTGCTGCCAACCGCCGCCTGGCCAACTACTTCGTCTTCCAGACGTTCATCGGCGCCTTCGCCGTGCTGTCGTTCGGTGCGTGGGCCCAGTCGCCGGTCGCCGTGCGCACCGCCGTGTGGACGGTCGTGGCGCTGCTCGTCGGCCTGCCGGTGCTCGGCCTGCTGGGCGGCCTGGCCGACACCCTGCGGCGCGGTCCGGTGAAGTTCGACGCCGCCGTCGTCGGCTCGCTGCTGTCGCTCCTCCTGCTGCTCGGCGCCGTGGCGGGCGGCCTGCTCATCGCCCTCGACAACGCCGGCACGGGCCAGCTGGTCGGCTTCAACAACGCCCAGCTCGCCGCCGCCCAGGCGTTCTTCGTGGTGGGTGCCGCACTGACCGGCGCCGTCGCCGGACTCTTCGCCTGGAGCCCGCTGGTCTTCGGCCGTCCCGAGAAGAAGGGTGCGGCCGTCGGGGCCGTGCTCATGGTGGTCGGTGGCACGGCCCTCATGGGGACCGCCGCACTCGTGGCCGGCCTCGTCCAGCTCGACGGCAAGGACACCGGCTACCAGGCCTTCGCCGTGCTCGGTGCCCTGGGTGCGCTGCTGGCCCTCGCCGGCGTGGTGGGCACGCTGTCGGCCACGCTCGGCGCCGCCCGCTCGGGTGCCGAGGAGGGCGCCCAGGAGCTCACGGGCCTGACGCTCGAGTGGGCCGGTGCCCCCCGACCGCTGGACGCCCCGCCCGTCCGGTCCGCCTTCCCGCTGCTCGACGACGCCGAGGAGAACGCCTGATGTCC
Organism: uncultured Actinomycetes bacterium; assembly: GCA_903930035.1. Taxonomy (GTDB): domain Bacteria; phylum Actinomycetota; class Acidimicrobiia; order Acidimicrobiales; family Microtrichaceae; genus CAJANQ01. Next base: position 3,364 of record CAIYXG010000184.1, read on the forward strand.
GACGCAGTCCTGGAACTCGGGGCAGTCCCGGCGCCGCCGCGGCGGCGCGAGCTGCTCTTCGGCACGGCGTTCGCCACGGCCGGCGTGGTCATGGTGCTCGTCACCCTGGTCGGCGCCTACCTGCAGGCCCGGTCCGCCGCCCCGGTCGCGACCTGGCTGGCCGACAACACGATCCCCCTGACCCAGCCCAACATGATGATGGGCACGCTCGCCATGTCGGCGGTGACCATGCAGTGGGCCGTCTGGTCGATCGACCGTGACGACCGGGGCCACACCTACATGGCCCTGGGCGTGACGCTGCTGTTCGGTGCGGCCTACCTGAACCAGGCGTGGTTCCTCTACAGCCAGGTCGAGATGACCATGGGCCAGCTCGAGGGGCCGCTGTTCTACGCCACGACCGGCACCCATGTGGCCATGGTCATCGCGGCCATGGTCTTCATCGTCCTCATGGGCTTCCGGGCCCTGGGAGGGCAGTTCTCCAGCCGTCAGCCCGACGGCATTGGCGCAGCGGCTGTGTTTTGGCACGCCACTGTCGCATCCTTTGTCCTGGTATGGATCGCCGTCTACATCCTGAAGTGAGCGTCTGAATGATCACGCGAGGATCCAAGTTCTTCTACGGCGCTGCGGGCTTCGGCCTGGTCGCGGCGTTCTTCTACGGGTTCATCACCAACGCGGCCAACGACGGCGGCGTCGTCTCGGTCGTGTCCGGGGGCGGCGGCATCGTCGACTCGGTGGTCGGTCCCCTGACCCTGGGATGGAAGGGCGGCGTCGGCGAGCACGTCGGCTACGCCATCCTGGTCGGCTTCGCCGTGGTGATGGCGGTCCTGGGCGGTTTCCACACGGCGTTCCGCGACGGCGACGCCGAGGCCACCGCCGAGGTCAGCCACCTGTCCACCGCCCCGCCGGTCACCGTGCCGTTCGGCCTCAGCGCCTGGCCGTTCCTGACGGCGGTGTCGGCCGTGCTGACCATGGTGGGTCTGGCCCTCTCGTCCGTGCTGTTCGTGATCGGTGTCATCGGCCTGGTCGTCGCCGGGTTCGAGTGGACCGTGCGCTCCTGGTCGGAGCGGGCCACCGGCGACCCGGCGCTCAACCGTGAGCTGCGCAACCGGTTCATGCTCCCGCTCGAGGTGCCGGTGGGCGCCGTGCTGGTGGGCGGCGTCGTGATCTTCTCGGTGTCCCGGATCCTGCTGGCCATCAACAAGACGGCCGCGGCGTTCCTCATCATCATCCTGGCGACCGTGATCTTCGTGGCGGCGATCGTGATCGCCAACCGCCCCGAGCTCAAGCGGTCCATCCTGGTCGGCACCGGCGTGGTCTTCGCCGTGGTGGTGATCGGCGGCGGGATCGCAGGCGGTATCGCCGGCGAGGCGCCGCTCGAGGAGCACGAGGGAGAGCACAAGGGCAAGAAGGAAGGGGCTGCCGCCGTCGTGGACGTCCCCGCCGTGCTGAGCGAGATCGAGGTGTTCCGTGGGTAACAAGCGCAGGTCGACGATCGCTGCCGTCGTCGGGGTCGTCGGGATCCTGTTCCTCGGCTGGCTCCTGATCCGCAACATCGGTCTGCCCGAGGGCCGGCCGCTCACGACCCTCAGCCCGCAGGGCGAGAAGTCCCAGGACATCCAGAACCTCATCATCCCGGTGTTCATCGTCGCCGGCCTCGTGTTCATCGTGGTCGAGGTCGGGATCATCTGGATGGTCACCCGGTTCCGCCGCAACAAGGACGACAAGGACGGCGTCGACGAGCCCGAGCAGGTCCACGGCAACACGCCGCTCGAGATCGGCTGGACCGTCGTGCCGGCGCTGCTGCTCGCCGTGCTGGCGGTGTTCAACGTCCAGACGATCGTGGCGATGGACGACGCCAGCCCCGACGCGCTGCAGGTCAAGGTCATCGGACAGCAGTGGTGGTGGGAGTACCGCTACGACCTCGACGGCGACGGCAAGTACGAGATCATCACGGCCAACGAGGCCGCCATCCCGGTCGGTCGGGACACCGTGTTCAGCATCCAGTCCAACGACGTGATCCACTCGTTCTGGATCCCGGCGCTGAACGGCAAGAAGGACGCCGTCCCGGGCCGTACGCACCAGCTGGTGCTGCAGGCCAAGAAGGCCGGCATCTACCAGGGCCAGTGCACCGAGTTCTGCGGCCTCTCGCACGGTGTCATGCGGATGCAGGTCAAGGCTCTGCCGCCCGCCGAGTACGAGGCGTGGGTCACGCAGATGACCTCGGTGCCCGCCGAGCCGAGGACCGCCGACGAGAAGGCCGGCCAGGAGATCTTCGTGGGCCAGTGCGCCCGCTGCCACCAGGTCAACGGCCTGCTCCCGACCTCCAAGGCCCCGTACACCTACAAGGCCATGCCGGTGCAGGACTACGGCAAGCTGACCAAGACGTCGCTGGCCTCCCGCAACGCCCCCAACCTGACCAAGTTCATGACCAGGGACTACTTCATCGGCGGCCTCTACCCGCTGTACCTGGACAACAAGGAGTACAAGGGCGACGCCAACGCACAGGTCATGCCGAAGGGCGTGCCCAACGTCAACATGATCCGGTCGTGGCTCCGCAACCCTGCAGAGATCAAGCCCATGAACCCTGACAACAACCAGGGCATGCCGAACCTGGGCCTGAGCGAGGAGCAGATCGACCAGCTCACTGCCTACCTCCTCACCCTCAAGTAGTCACTGCGACTACCTCGACGACCTAGCACCGCACTCCGCACGGCAACAAGGAAGACCCATGGCGATTACCGAGGAACGCCCTCCGCTCGAGCTCACCACCGGTGAGGACGAGGCACCGGCGACCCCGCCCTTCGGCGTGTTCACGCGACCGTCGGCCACCAGTGGCTGGCGCGGGTGGCTGTTCACCGTCGACCACAAGAAGATCGGCATCATGTACGGCGCCGTCTCCTTCCTG
>CAIYXG010000185.1 GCA_903930035.1 uncultured Actinomycetes bacterium
CCGGCGGTGATCCACTGCACGTCGCCCTGGCCGAACCGGGCGAGCGCGCCGAGCGAGTCGGAGTGGTCGCACAGCCCCTTGCGGACGAGCGTGACCGTCTCGAACCCGCGGTGCGGGTGCTGCGGGAAGCCGGGCACGGTCGACCCGTGGTACATCGACCAGCCGTCCTTGGACGAGAAGTCCTGGCCGATGTCCCGCCCGGTCAGCGGCTCGGCGGGGGCCAGCGCGCCGTCGCCGGCCGGGTAGGCGTCGTCGTGGTGCGCGCAGAACAGGAACGGGTCGACGGTCGGCCACTGGAAGCCGAGCGGGAAGGTCTGCAGGACGGTGCCGGTCACGGCGCCGAGACTACCGACCGGTCCCGGCCGGCCGGTCAGGCCGTGACGAGCAGGTGGTCCAGGCCCCGGAACGCACCCCGCTGGCGCCACGGGCGCGGTGCGGCGGACGGACCCGGCTCGTGCAGGCCGGGAAGCTCGGCGACGAGCGCCCCGAGCATGGCCTCGGCCTCGGACCGGGCCAGCGACGCGCCCAGGCAGTAGTGCGCACCGAACGCGAACGACAGCGGTGGCGGTCCCGCCCGGCCGGGGCGGAACTCGTCGGGTGCGTCGTAGACGGCAGGGTCGCGGTTGGCCGCGCCGAGCAGCACCACGAGCGGCTCCCACGGCCCGACCTCGGCACCACCCAGCACCATCGGCTCGAGCGGGACCCGCACGACGTAGAGCGTCGGCGTCTCGAACCGCAGGAACTCCCCCACCACGTCGGGCACCGTCCAGCGGCCGTCGACCACCCGCTGCCAGCGGTCCGGGTCGTCGAGCAGCACCGAGACGCCGTTGGCGAACAGGTCCCGCGTGGTGCGGTGCCCGGCGGAGTAGAGGGTGGCGGCCAGCGACAGCAGCTCGGGGCGCGTCAGCCGGTCGCCCTCGGCCTCGGCGGCGAGGAGCGCCGACAGCAGGTCGTCGCCGGGGGCGGCAGCACGGGCGTCGAGCAGGTCGCCCAGGTAGGCGTGGAACTCCTCGGCGGCAGCGACCGCGGCCGTCCGCTGCGCCGGCGAGGTGCGCAGGCCCAGCAGCGGCGCGGTGCGGTCGCTGAACTCGGTGAGCCGGTCACGCTCCCCGACAGGCACGTCGAGCAGCTCGGAGATCACCAGCGACGGCACCTGGTGGGCGAACTCGGCCACCAGGTCCACCGGGCCGCCCCGGCGGGCCAGCCCGGCGGCCAGGTCCTGGGCGGTCGCCTCGACCCAGGGGCGGAGCGCGGTGACGCGCCGGGGCGTGAAGGCGGTCGAGAGCAGGCTGCGGACCCGGGGGTGGTCCGGCGGGTCCAGGAAGTTGATCCGGTGGACCATCTCGTCGCGGGCCGCGCCCTCGGGCAGGCCGTCCAGGAAGCGCAGCGCGATGGGTGACGACGCGCAGCCGGGGTGGCGCAGCGCGTCGAGCGCCTCGGCGTGGCCCGTGACGGCCCAGAACCCGTCAGTGGTGCGGCGGACGGGACCCGTGGACCGGAGCTCGGCGAGCACCGGGTAGGGGTCGGCGACACGCTCGAGGACCGACAGGTCGAACGGCTCGTCGGCGCTCATGGCGGGCCCGCAGGTCCGGCGACGGGCGGTGCGCCGGCGGGGCCGTGGGGCCGGTCGACCACTACTCGCAGATGGTGACCGACGGCGTGGAGATCGACGTCACCTTCTTGGAGAACTGCTCGGCGACCAGTCCGTACACCGGCTGGCCGTCCTTGGTGAACTGGGCGATGACCACGCCGAACATCTCACCGGTGCCGTCGTCGGGCTCGAGGGTGTAGCCGGCGTCCTGCAGCACCTTGGTGGCCTGGTCGACCTTCATGTCGATGGTCACGCCGTCGACCGTCCGGCCCTGGGAGATGGTGATGCCGCTCACGACGTCCTCGTCGAGCTGGACGGCGCCGGTGAGCTGGTCGGGCGTGGTGCCGGGCACCTTCAGCTCGGCCGCCTCGGCGTTGGGGCCGGCGGCCTCGCACCCGGGCCCGACCGGGCCGGTCTGCCCGGTCGCCTCGAGCTGCTCCTGGGTCTGGCCGACCCGGATCTTCCCCAGCGAGCCGGGCCCGAGCGCCGGGACGCCGCCCGCGGCGGTCGTGGTCGGGGCGTCCGTGGTCGACGACGCCCCTGCGGTGGTGGTCGTGGTGGCCGGCTTCACCGTGGTGGTCGTGGCGGCGTCGTCCGACGAGCTGCAGCCGACCAGGGCGGCCGGCAGGACCAGGAGCGCTGCGGCGGCGCAGCGTCGGGCGTGGGAGGGGCGGTTCGACGTCATGGCTGCACGGTACCGGCGGTCCGGGCGCACCCGGGGGCACCGGTCGGGCGGCCGGCGCCCGCCAGACCTACGGCCTCAGAGGTCGTCGCCGTACTCGATCTTGCGGAACTCCTCGTCGGTGAGGACGTCCTCGGGCGAGCCGGTCTCCTCGTACTGGCGGCGCCGGCCGAGGATCACGAAGTACGCACCGACGAGCAGCACGCCGCCGAGCGCAAAGATGATGAGGCCTTGGTACATGGCCCCATCTGACCACACGGGCCAGCGGGGACAGGACCACGACGACGGCCGGGGCCGCGGGTCGCCCCACGGTCCCGGCCGCGCCGCCACCCTTCCGGGGTGACCTGTTGCCGCCCGGTCAGACCGAGCGGGTGAACACGCTGGCGTGGACCAGCGCGTCGTCGAGGACGAGCGCCTGGGCCACCAGGTCCTCGCTGAGCAGGTGGCGCTCCTCGCCGATGC
>CAIYXG010000186.1 GCA_903930035.1 uncultured Actinomycetes bacterium
AAGAAGGTCGGCAACCTCTCGGGCGGCGAGCGGAACCGAGTGCACCTGGCCAAGACCCTGCGGCGCGGCGGCAACGTGCTGCTCCTCGACGAGCCGACCAACGACCTCGACGTGGACACGCTCCGCGCCCTCGAGGAGGCGCTCGAGGAGTTCCCGGGCTGCGCGGTCGTCATCTCCCACGACCGGTGGTTCCTGGACCGGATCGCCACCCACATCCTGGCGTTCGAGGGCGACTCCCAGGTGCGGTGGTTCGAGGGCAACTTCTCCGAGTACGAGGCGTTCCGCCGCAAGGAGCTCGGCGCCGACGCGCACCAGCCGCACCGCATCAAGTACAAGCCGCTGGCCCGCTGACATGGACCCGAAGCTCCTTCGCCGCGTCGTGCTGGTGGTCTTCGTCGGCGGCATCGCCGGCATGGTCGTCGGGTCGATCATGGACAACAACGGCACGGCCGTGACGTTCGGGATCATCACGGCCGTGGCGGCGCTGTCGCTGATCCTCACCACCGCGCTCGTTGCGGGGCAGCCGGCCGACCGTTTCGACGACGAGCGGGCCGAGGCCGTCGAGGCCCGGATCCAGCAGCTGGTCGCCGACGGTGCCGACGAGCATGCCGTGCGCGACCTCGTGCGCGAGTCGGTGCTCCTCGGGCGGACGGCACGCCCGGCCGACGGCTCCTGACCCCTTCCGGGCTGGGTGAATCTGCCCCCGGGTAGTTGTTCCCGATCGCCCGGTTCCTGCGCACGGACCGGTCGCCGACGCCCGAGGATGGGTGCATGGGGACGACCAAGAAGAAGAGCAGCAGTGCCGACAAGGGGAGCTGGGCCTCGCGGGCGGTCCAGCGGGACATCGAGCCGGGAAGCATCGTCGACTGCCGCCACTGCGGCGAGACGGTCAAGTTCCAGGCCAAGGTCCGGCTCCGGCAGATCATCTGCAACGTCTACGTCAAGGGCAAGTGGAACCGGGTGGAGCACTACCACGCCGAGTGCTACCAGGCCGCCGGCGAGCCGCACGGCGCGGCCGACACCACGCCCGTGATGAAGCACCGCGGCCGGGCGGTCGCCGCGTCGGCCTGACGCCCGTCGGCCGCCCGCCCCTAGTGTGGCGGCCATGACCGGCCCCACTGCCTCCGAGCACGACCACTTCCTGGCGCGCTCGCTCGCCGAGATGGCAGGGCGCCACCTGCGCGACCTGCGCGCCGAGCTGTTCGCCGACGGGGTCGCCCCCCGGGAGGTCAAGGACCGCGGCGACCTGACCTCCCACGAGTTCCTGATGGACTGCCTCGCGACCGAGGCGCCCGGCGACGCCGTGCTGTCCGAGGAGGCGACCGGCGAGCCGGAGGACCTGGTGGCCGCACGGCTCGCCGCCCGGCGGGTCTGGATCGTCGACCCGCTCGACGGCACCCGGGAGTTCGGCGAGGGCCGTGACGACTGGGCGGTGCACGTCGCGCTCGCCGTCGACGGCCAGCCGGTCTGCGGCGCCGTCGCCCTGCCCTCGCTCGGCGAGAGCTACGCCACCGGCCACCCCCTCCCTGCGCCGGGCGACGTGCCACCGGTCGTCGTGGCCAGCCGCACCCGTCCGCCCGGCTGGGCCGCCGACGCCGCGGCCGCGGTGGGCGCCGAGCTCGTGGGGATGGGCTCGGCAGGGGCCAAGGCCATGGAGGTCGTCGCCGGCCGCGCGCTCGCCTACGTCCATGCGGGCGGCATGAGCGAGTGGGACAGCTGCGCGCCCGTGGCCGTGGCGCTCGCCGCCGGACTGTGGGTGTCGCAGCTCGACGGCAGCCCGCTGCGCTTCAACAAGGCCTCGCGCAGCACGCCGGAGCTGGTGATCTGCCGTCCCGGCCTCGAAGGGGCCATACTCGCGGCGGCGAACGGCGCGTAGCTGCGCCGCCCGCTCCCCCTTCGCCCCCCTTCCCCCTCCCCCTCCCCTCCCTCTCCCCCTCAACCGCCCCTCCCCCTCCGTGACCTCCACCTCCGACCCTGTCCCCTCCTCCTCGACCGCCGTGTCCCCCGACGTGGCCCGGTTCACGTTCACCGACCACGGCCCGTGGATGGTCGAGCCCGACGAGGTCCGATGGTCCGAGGGGCTCACGGCACTCCGGCTGGCCACGCGCCGGCAGGTCCCCCTGCTCACGGGCCGCCGACGGGTGCCGCCGCTCGGCCGGACCGTGGTCGTCGGGTGGCACCTCGGCCGCGCCCTGGGCGCCTGGGCGCTGTTCGACCGCCGCAAGGGCGGCGAGGCCTCCCGGGCCGGCATCTCGCGCCGGCTCCGGCGGGCGGCCGAGGAGCTCGGCCCGACCTACATCAAGCTGGGGCAGATCATCTCGAGCGGCGAGGGACTGTTCCCCTCCGAGCTGGTCGAGGAGTTCAAGGCCTGCCGCGACCAGGTGCCGGCCGAGCCCTACGCCGTGGTCCGCCAGGTCGTCACCGAGGAGCTCGGCCGGCCCATCGAGGAGGTGTTCTCCTCCTTCGACCGGCGGCCGCTCGCGGCGGCCTCCATCGCGCAGGTGCACGCCGCCCG
>CAIYXG010000187.1 GCA_903930035.1 uncultured Actinomycetes bacterium
CGGATCATCTCGTCCCGGTAGCGGGAGTCGAAGTCCATGTCGATGTCGGGCATCGAGATGCGGCTCGGGTTGAGGAAGCGCTCGAACAGCAGGTCGTACTTGATGGGGTCCAGGTCGGTGATCCGCAGCGTGTAGGCCACCGCGCACCCGGCCGCCGAGCCTCGGCCCGGCCCGACGCGGATGCCGGCCTTGCGGGCGTGGTCGATCAGGTCCCAGACGATCAGGAAGTACGAGCTGAAGCCCATGTCGGCGATGACCTTGAGCTCGTAGGCGAGCCGCTCCACCACCGCGTCGGGCAGCTGCTCGCCCCACCGTGCCCGGGCGCCCTCGAACGTGAGGTGCTCCAGGTACGCCGTGTCGTCCGGAAAGCCCTCGGGCAGCGGGAAGTTGGGCAGCTGCGGGTTGCCGAACTCGATCTCGACGTTGGCCCGCTCGGCGATCCAGAGCGAGTTGTCGCACGCCACCTCGACCTCGCGGAAGAGGTAGCGCATCTCCTCGGCGGTCTTCAGGTAGTGGTGGTCCCCGTGGAACTTGAAGCGGTCCGGGTCGCTCATCTGGGCGCCGGTCTGCACGCACAGGAGGGCGTCGTGGGCCACGGCGTCGCCCTGCGAGACGTAGTGCGAGTCGTTCGTGGCGAGCAGGGGGGCCTTGATCTTCTTGGCGATCTCGAGCAGGTGGGGGTTCGTCCGCTGCTGCTCGGGGATGCCGTGGTCCTGGATCTCCACGAACAGGTTGTCCCGCCCGAAGATGTCCTGCAGCCGGGCCGCCTTGGCCAGCGCCGCGTCGAATCCCTCGTTCATGAGCGACTGGAGGACGTGGCCGCCGAGGCAGCCGGTCGTGGCGATGAGGCCCTCGGCGTGCTCCTCCAGGATCTCCCAGTCCACGCGGGGCTTGTAGTAGTAGCCCTCCATGTAGGCCCGGCTCGCCAGCTGGATCAGGTTCTTGTAGCCCGTGTTCGACTCGGCCAGCAGGGTCAGGTGGTAGTAGAGCTTGCGCCCGCCGTCGACCTCGCCGCCGGAGTCGTCGACCTTGCCGCGGCGCGGCGGGCGCTCGGAGCGGGCGTCGTGGGCCATGTAGGCCTCGGTGCCGATGATGGGCCGGATGCCCTCCTTCTGGCACGCCTTGTAGAAGTCCAGGACCCCGTACATGTTGCCGTGGTCGGTGATGCCCATGGCCGGCTGGCCGTCACGGACCGCCGCCGCCACGGCGTCGCCGATCCGCGCCGCACCGTCGAGCATCGAGTACTCGGTGTGCTGGTGCAGATGGACGAACGAGTCCCCCACTACTTCTTTCCCCTGCTTCCTGTCCGGCCGGTCGGGCTGGCGTGGCGGACGGGTCCAAATCACACGCCTGTAACTCGGCCCCCCACTCTCGCGCGGTCCACCGGCCCGCGCCACCGGGCGCTAGATGTAGCCCGGTCCCCCCGGCGGGCTGCCGAGCTGGCCCCGGACGCCCTCGAGCTGCTGGCGCGCCGCCATCTGCTGGGCCACCAGCGTGGCCTGGATCCCGTGGAACAGGCCCTCGAGCCAGCCCACCAGCTGGGCCTGGGCCATGCGCAGCTCGGCCTCGGTCGGCACCTCCTCGTCGGAGAAGTCGAACGTGAGCTGCTGCAGCTCGTCGGCCAGCTCAGGCGACAGGGAGGTGGACAGCTGCTCGACCGACCGCCCGTAGATGGTCCGGAGCTGGTCCCGGGCGGACTCGTCGAGCTCGGTGCTGCGCACCTCCTCGAGCATCTGCTTCACCATCGCCCCGATCCGGATGATCTTGGCGGGCGACTCGACCTCGGCGAGCGCCTCGGCCTCGGCCTCCTCGGCGGCGCGCACCCGGTCGGCGGGGCCCTGGTCGGCGAGCGGGACGGACTGGCCGTTGCCGTCGACGACGGCGTCCGGGGCGAGCGGGGAGGTCGGCGAGCCGGTCGGCGGGGAGTCGGACATGGCGCCGATGCTACCGGTCCGCGACGGGGCCGTTTCCCGGCCCGGGGCAGCCCCGGCCGGGGGTCAGTTGCGGGCGACGAGCAGCGGCACCAGCACCTCGTCGGCCGTCAGCGAGCCGTGGCGGCCCTGCAGGACGAACGGGCCGGTGTCGGCGGGGTCCTCGAACGCGACCGGGGCGTGGGGCAGCAGCGCGACGTCGCCCAGACGGGCGCAGGCGGCGGCGTCGACCTTGGGGCCGAACCAGTGCTCGTCGAGCACCTGGTCACGGGGCACGACCCACGCCACGTCGGTGTGGCAGGCCGCGGCGGCCGCGAGCAGGTCGCGCTCGGCCCCCGGCACGGCGTGGAGCCAGCGGAACCGGGCCTCGCCGGACTGGTGGTCGACGTGCGCCAGCACCCCAGGGTCCGGCGGCAGGACGCGGTCGCCCACGTCGACCTGGCCGTGGTCGGCGGTGATGACCAGCGCCACGTCCGGCGGGAGGTTCTGCACCAGGTACTCCACCATGCGGTCCAC
>CAIYXG010000188.1 GCA_903930035.1 uncultured Actinomycetes bacterium
AGGCCGACGCGCTGCGCATCGGGCTGCGCGCCGTGGCCGAGCTCGAGCCCGACAGCGACGTCGCCGTCCTGCTCTCGCTCCCCGACGAGCCACGGGTGGGCTGGCGCGTCGACCTGCGCGCCGGACAGCTCGAGCCGGCCAGCCCGGTCGGCGGTACCCCGTCGTGCCGGGCGCTGCAGTCCGGCGTCGCCGTGTCCGCCGGCTCCTCTCACTCCCTCGACGCGTGCGCCCACGCCGGCGCCGAGGACGTCGAGTGCTCCACGACCTGCCTCCCGCTCCGGCTCGGCGACCGGTCGATGGGGGTGGTCTGCCTGACCCAGGCGCCGGGCGAGAACCCCGACGCCCGCTCCCTGGCCCGCATCGAGTGGGCCGTCGAGCGCATCGGGCTGTCCCTCCAGGAGATCCGCAAGCGCCGCGGCCCGGCGCGCACCGGCCGCAACGACCCGGTCACGGGCCTGCCCAACAGCGCGGTGCTCCACCACCACATGCGTGACCTGGTGCGGTCGCTCGTCCCGTTCTGCACCGTGGTGGTCGACATCGACGGCGTGCACGAGATGGAGCCCGCCCGCACCGACGAGGCGCTGCAGCTGCTGGCGGCCACGCTGTCGGACACGCTCCGGCCCCACGACATGGTGTGCCGTCTCGACGACGCCGGGTTCGGCGTGGTGCTCGGCCACTGCACCGGCGACCAGGCGCTCTCGGCGCTGGACCGGGTGCGCGAGTCGCTCGTGCTCGCCGAGTCCGTCGACGGGCTGGACCCGTTCACGTTCTCGGCCGGCGTCGTGGAGTCGCACCGGGCCGGGTCGCTCGACGAGCTGGTGGAGCTGGCCATCGGCGCGTGCATGGCGGCGCGGTCCGCCGGCGGCAACCGGGCGGTCCTGGCCGACCCGCAGCGCTCCGGGCGCGGCTAGCCGGCGGCGGTCAGGCCGTCGCGCGGAACGACTGCACCGCAGCGTCGACCGGGGTGCCCGCCGCGACGGCGCGCACGAGGCCCGGCCAGTCCGTGACGGCGTCCTGGCCCAGGTAGAAGAGCAGGCCGGCGTCCTCCTCGTCGAGGCCCAGCAGCTCGGCCGCCAGCGGGGCGAAGTGCTCCGGGCCGTCCGCACCCTCGACGTCGACGAACGCACCTTGCTGCACCACCGGGAGACCGTCGGGCCCCATCGATACGACGGTGCCCAGCTCCACGCCCCGGACCCGTCCGTCGAGCGCCAGCGCCCAGCCGACCAGGTCCTGGGTGGTGGCGCAGACCGTGACGGTGCGGCCCGCCACGTCGAGCGGCACCACCCGGAGCTCGTCGTCGCCCGACCCGAAGAAGTCGTCCTGGCAGTGCCGCTCGGGGAACTCCTCGAGCGCGGCGGCGAGCGACTCGAGCAGCTCGGTGTTCAGCGTGGGGACGGTCATGCGCAGTGCCTCCTGGCAGGGGTCGAGGTCATGGTCCGGCGGCAGGTCAGCACGGGACGTCGTCGTCGCCCGGCTCGAGCATCACGACGGGCCCGCCGCCGAAGCGCTCTTCCGGCGTCGTGGCACCGTGACGGCGCAGTGCCTCCTCCACGTCGGCGCCGTCGCCGATGTCGCGCAGCGCAGCGGGCCAGTCGATGCAGTCGAACGGGTCCAGCTCGTAGAAGAGGCGGTCGGCGTCGGCGTCCGTGAGGCCCAGCAGGCTCGCGGCGACCCGGACCATCGCCGGGCCCGGCGCCACGGCGAGCTCGATGCGCTCGCACTCGGTGAGACCCTCGTGGAGACCGCGGACCACGACAAACTCTCCGCACCGGCTGCCCGTCTCGGGGTCCACCAGGCTGTCGTCGACCCCCAGCACGGCACCCTCGAGCGCGATGGCCCACCCGGCGATGCACTGGGTGGTGCCGCACGTGACCTGCCGGCCGGCGACGAACACCTCCTGCAGGTCGTACCCGTCGTCGTCGTTGACGCCGAACCACCGCGTCTGGTCGTGCAGGTCGGGGCGCTCCTCGAGGGCCTCGGCGATCAGGTAGAAGAGCTTGGCGTTGCGCAGCATGGACGGTCCTTCCTCCGGGACGATCGTCCCACCGGGGTGTGACAGCCCCGGCCGGCTCAGCCCCCCAGGTCGGCGGGCGGGCGGCCGTCCACGATGCGCTGGACGCGGTCGAGCGCGCCGTACGCCACCTCGGGCTGCGGCAGCACCCAGAACCGGTCCGCGCGCACGGCCTCGACCACGGCGTCGGCCACGGTCATGGGGTCGGCGCCGGCCGCCACGCCTGCCCGCAGGCCGGCCACCACGCCCTCGGCGACGTCCGGCAGCTGCTCGTCGTCCACCCCGGCCGCAGCAAGGGAGTGGGCCGCGATCGGTGTGGCGATGTTGCCGGGGCAGACCACCGCGGCGCGCACACCGGGGTGCGTGCGGGCCAGCTCGTGCTGGACCGACTCCATCAGGCCCACCACCGCGTGCTTGGTGGCCACGTAGGGGGCGAGCATCGGCATGGCCACCAGCCCGGCGCCGGACGCCACGGCGACGACCGTGCCGGTCCCCCGGGCCGCCATGGCCGGCACCGCGGCGCGTACGCCGTGCAGCACGCCCCAGAAGTTCACGTCGACCTGCAGCTGCCACTGCGCGAGGGGCATGTCCCAGCTCACGCCGGGCAGGTAGACCGCGGCGTTGAGCACGCTGAGCTCCAGCCCGCCGTGGTCCTCGGCCGCGGCCACCAGCTCGGCGTGGTGCGCAGGGTCGGCCACGTCGCCGACGACCGTGACGACCGTGGTGCCGCCGGGCAGGGCCTCGGCCACCGCCGCCAGCCGGTCGGCGTC
>CAIYXG010000189.1 GCA_903930035.1 uncultured Actinomycetes bacterium
ACGCCCACATCTTCACCACCAAGGAACAGATGGGCGAGGAGCTCGAGACGATCCTCGACTTCGTCTTCGACCTGCTCCGCGACTACGGCCTCGACGACTTCTACATCGAGATCTCGACCAAGCCCGAGGGCAAGGCGGTCGGCACGGACGAGGAGTGGGAGGAGGCCACGGCGACCCTGCGCCAGGTGGCCGGGTCCAAGGACATCGAGCTGGTCATGGACGAGGGCGGCGGCGCCTTCTACGGGCCCAAGATCTCCGTCCAGGCCCGGGACGCCATCGGCCGGACCTGGCAGATGTCGACCATCCAGGTGGACTTCCAGCTGCCCCAGAAGTTCGACCTGCACTACATCGGCAGCGACGGCGACCGCCACCGGCCGATCATGATCCACCGGGCGCTGTTCGGCTCCGTCGAGCGGTTCTTCGGCGTCCTCGTGGAGCACTATGCCGGCGCGTTTCCGACCTGGCTGGCCCCGGTGCAGGTCAAGGTGCTGCCCGTCGCCGACGCCCACGGCGCGTACGCCCACGAGCTGGCGGCCGAGCTCAAGGGCCACGGGTTCCGCACCGAGGTGGTGCCCTCCGACGAGACGCTGGGCAACCGCATCCGGCGGGCCAAGGGCGAGAAGGTCCCGTACGTGCTCGTGGTGGGCGACGACGACGTGGCCCACCGGACCGTCGGCGTGAACCCCCGGGGCGGCGAGGTCGAGCGCGGCGTGACGGTCGGGGAGTTCGTGGACCGGCTGGTCGACGACGTCGGCCGCCACCGGACGGTCTGAGGCGGTCGGGCGTGCCGGTCGACCACCTCTGGGCCACCTGGCGCTCGTCCTACGTGCAGGGCGGCTCCGACCGCGCCGAGGCGGTCGTGGCGGCCGGCGACGGCCGCTCCCTCTTCGAGCGGATCCTCGCCGCCGGGCAGGAGGGCGCTGCGGAGGACCGGGACCTGGGCGTCGTGCTCCGGGGCGAGCACTGCTTCGTCCTGCTGAACCGGTTCCCCTACACCTCGGGCCACCTGATGGTGCTGCCCAACCGCGCGGTCGCCGAGCTCGAGTCCCTCACCCCGGAGGAGCACGAGGAGCTGTGGGCGCTCGTGCGCGACGCCGTCGTGGCGCTGAAGGCCGGCCTCGGGTGCGACGCGCTCAACGTGGGGGTCAACCTGGGCCGGGCCGCCGGCGGCTCGCAGTCGGACCACCTGCACGTGCACTGCGTCCCCCGCTGGACCGGGGACGCCAACTTCATGACGGTCGCGGCAGAGACCCGCGTGCTGCCGGTGCCGCTCGAGGAGGCCTTCGACCGTCTGCGTGCGGCATGGCCGGCGCAGTAGCGTGCGCGGGGTGAACGACCACGCCGACGGGCAGGACCCGGTGCTGCGCGACGAGGACGTCGTGGACGCACTCCCCGAGGACCTCGACCTGTCGGAGTTCGTCGGCCCGTACACCTTCCCCAACAACAACCGCCGCCGGATCCCCGCCGCCATCTACCTGGTGCTCGGGCTCGGGTGCCTGGCGTGGTGGGCGGCCGCCGGCGACAGCTCGCCGCTGGTCAACACCGGCACGCTGTGGGCCGGGGTCGGCCTGGTCGCCTTCGGCGCCTACGGCATGGTGGCCGGGTGGACGCTGCGGATCGACGAGACCGAGGCGCTCGTGACCGCCTCCGGGACGGTGGGGTTCGCGGTGGGCCACGCGTCGGCCCAGCAGGTCTGGCACGGCGTCCTGTCCCGGCCCACCTGGCGGATCCTCTGCTACTCGGCCGAGAACCCGCCGGCCCAGCGCGGGATCGTCCTGGTCGACGGCGTGGGCGGGGGAGTGCTCGAGTACTTCGTCGAGGACAACCCCGAGGACTGGTCCGACCTCGACGGCTCCCTCACGGCGTGAGCAGGGTCCCCGGCCCGCCCCGGACGACCGGCGACAATGGAGCCGGCTCACCTCTTGCACCTGTTACGCTTCTGCTAACTACAGTTAGCGCGTTGACCTGCCGACGACCAGGCTGACCCGCTTCCTCCTCGAG
Organism: uncultured Actinomycetes bacterium; assembly: GCA_903930035.1. Lineage (GTDB taxonomy): Bacteria > Actinomycetota > Acidimicrobiia > Acidimicrobiales > Microtrichaceae > CAJANQ01. Next base: position 2,002 of record CAIYXG010000189.1, read on the forward strand.
ACAGGGGACCCACATGTTCGACGGACAGTTCCGCAGCCAGATCGAGGCCGGTCTCCGGCCGGTCGGCAACAGCCTCCGCAAGACCGGCATCACTGCCGACATGATCACCTGCGTGGGCCTGGTGATGTCGGTCGCCGCCGCCGTGGCCATCGGTGCGGGCGCACTGCGACTGGGCCTCCTGCTCCTGGTCCTGACCGGCCTGCCCGACCTCCTGGACGGTGCGGTGGCCAAGGCCTCGGGCCAGGCCAGCGTCCGGGGCGCGTTCTTCGACTCGGTCTCCGACCGCCTCACCGACGGGCTGCTGTTCGGCGCGGTCGCCTACTACCTGGCCGCCGACGGGCGGCCGGCGTGGCAGGTGGTCCTGCCGGTGGCGGGCTACGTGACGGCCTCGCTGGTCTCCTACATCCGGGCCAAGGCCGACGCCCTCGGGTTCGACGCCCGCGGGGGCCTGGTCGAGCGGGCCGAGCGGTTCATCCTGCTCGGCCTGGGTCTCCTGTTCGACCCGCTGCTCGTGCCCGTCATGGCGCTGATCGTGGTGCTCAACCTGGTCACCGCCGGCCAGCGTTTCGTGAAGGTCTGGCGGCAGGCGACGGCGCAGACGCCGGCGCTCTCGGACCGACGGCGCCGGCGTGCCGCCCGGCGGACGCCCCGCCCCCGCAGCACCGGCCGCTCCTCGCTCCGCCGCCCCGGCGGCCCGGCCTGACCCCGGCGCCGGCCCGTCGCCCGTGGAGCTGAACGTCAGCAGCCTGAAGGCGGCGTCACGGGTCACACGCGCCCTCCCGAGGCCGGTCACCTCGGGCCTCTCGAGGGCCATCAGCCTGGGCGCCGCACGGTTCTCGCCGGACCAGCGGCTCATGGCCGAGCGCAACATGCGCCGGGTGCTCGGGCCGTCGGCGTCCGAGGCCGAGGTCCAGCGCAAGACGCAGCAGGTGTTCGACTCCTACGCCCGGTACTGGGTCGAGACCCTCGAGGTGCCGCACCTCTCCGCCGCGCAGGTCGACCGCGGGTTCAGCTACTCGGGCCTGGACCACATCGCCGACTCCCTGGCGCGCGGCATCGGGCCGATCCTGGCGCTGCCCCACGTGGGCGGGTGGGAGTGGGCCGCGCGCTGGCTCCACTCGGTCGCGGGCTGGAAGGTGGCCGCGGTGGCCGAGAAGCTCGAGCCGGTGGAGCTCTTCGAGTGGTTCCTGGACCTGCGCCGCAGCCTGGGCCTCCACATCATCCCCCTCGAGGAGGGCGCCGCCCTGGAGATCGGTGCCGCCATCCTGAACGGCGAGATCATGTGCCTGCTCGCCGACCGTGACGTGGTCGGCGGCGGGGTCGAGGTGGAGTTCTTCGGCGAGCGCACCCGGGTGCCGTTCGGCCCGGCGCTGCTGGCGCTGCGCACCGGGGCCCCCATCCTCCCGACCGCCGTGTACTTCGTGGGCGACCACTGCCACGGGGCCGTGGGGGAGCCGGTGCCGGTCGAGAGCACGGGCGACACCCGGGCCGACGTGGCCCGGATCACGCAGGACCTGGTGCACCGGATGGAGGACCAGATCCGCCACGCGCCCGAGCAGTGGCACCTGCTCCAGCCCAACTGGCCGAGCGACTACGAGGCACTGGGCCTGCCCGTGCCCGCGGCCGACGCCCCGGCCTGACCCCGCAGAACGGCCTAGGTTCGGCGCGTGCGCATCGGGATCGTCTGCCCCTACAGCCTGAGCCTGCCCGGTGGGGTGCAGAACCAGGTGCTGTCGCTCGCCCGCTCGCTGCGCCGCCGAGGCCACGAGGTGCGGGTGCTCGCCCCCTGCGACGGGCCGCCGCCGGAGCTGTTCGTCATCCCGGTGGGCAAGAGCCTGCCCACCGCCGCCAACGGCTCGGTGGCCCCGATCGCGCCCGACCCGTCGGCGCAGCTGCGCACCATCCGGGCCCTGTGGGACGAGGGCTTCGACGTGCTCCACGCCCACGAGCCCCTCGCCCCCGGCCCGTGCCACACGGCCCTCGTGGTCAAGCCGGCGCCCATCGTGGGGACGTTCCACGCCGCCGGCTCGATGCCTGCCTACTCGGTGGCCTCCGGCCTGGCGAACTGGGGCGCGAACCGGATCGACGTGCGGGTCGTGGTCTCCGAGGACGCCCGGGCGCTGGCCTCCAAGCACCTCCCGGGCGAGTACGTGGCGCTGTTCAACGGCATCGAGGTGGACCGGTTCCGGCGCGCCGAGCCGTGGCCGACCATCGGGCCGACCGTGCTGTTCCTGGGGCGCCACGAGCCCCGCAAGGGCCTCGAGGTGCTGCTGCGGGCCCTGCCCGGACTGTCCGAGGACGTGACGGTGTGGGTGGCCGGGACCGGCCCGGCGACCGACGACCTGCGGGCGCGCTACCCCGACCCACGGGTGGAGTGGCTGGGCCGCATCGACGACGACGAGCGTGACCGTCGCATCGCCGGTGCCGACGTCTTCTGCGCCCCCTCGCTCGGCGGCGAGTCGTTCGGCGTGATCCTGCTCGAGGCCATGGCGGCGGGCACCACGGTGGTGGCGAGCGCCATCCCCGGCTACGCCAAGGTGGCGGTGGTGGACGGCGAGGAGGCTGCGGTGCTGGTGGAGCCCGACGACCCGGCCGCGCTCGCCGAGGGGCTGCGGCGGGCGCTCACCGACACCGCGCTGGCCGACCGGCTCCGGGCCGCCGGCGCCGCCCGGGCCGAGTCCTTCGACATGGAGCGGCTCGTCGACGAGTACCTGCGGCTCTACCAGCTGGCGATCGACACGGCGGCCGCCGAGGCCCCTGCCGCCGGCGGTGCCCGGCGGCGCGGCTTCTTCGGCCGGCTGCTGAACCGGTAGCGTCATCCCGATGGACGCCACGACCACCCCCGCCGCCGACGCCGACCGACTGGTCCGCCGCGTCGTGGCCGTCGGCGCGGCCAAGGGGGCGCTCGTCGCCCTCGTGCTGGTCGTGGTGGGCCTGGTCGCCGACGTGGACCTCCTGCCGGTCGTCGGCGTCGTGGTCGGCCTGCTGGTGGCGGTCGGCTGGGCCCTGTACGTGCGCAGCGCGGTGGCCCGCTCGGTCGCCACGGTGCTCGACGGCACCGGTGCGGGACGTCTGGAACCGGCCGCGTCGCCCCGCCTGGCCAACGTGGTGGAGGGGCTGTGCGTCGCGAGCGGCGTCGCCGAGCCCGAGCTGTGGGTCGTCGCCGCCCCGACCGCCAACGCGATGGCGCTCGACGCCGGCGGCCGCACGGCGCTGGTCGTGACCGAGGGCCTGGTGGCGCACCTGGGCCTGGTCGAGCTCGAGGGTGCCGTGGCCAACCTGCTCGGACGCCTCAAGGACGGCAGTGCCCGCCTGGCCACGACGGCCGTCGCCGTCCGCCGTCTCCCGCTCTCGTCGGTCTACGCGCCCGACCGGCTGGTGGCCGAGGGGCTCGGCGAGCAGTACGCCGTCCGCAGCGACATCGAGGCCGTCCGGATCACCCGGTACCCACCGGGGCTGCGGGCCGCCCTCGAGCGCGCGGCGACGGCCGGGACCGCCGTGCCCGCCGGTGCGCCCGACCTGGCCCACCTCTGGCTGGCGCCGGTCGCCACGGACGCCGGGGCCCCGGCGTCGGTGCAGACCGCGGCCCAGCCGCTCGACCTGCGCATCGCCGTCCTCGACGAGCTCTGAGCCGGCCGGCACCGGGGCGGGCCGGCCCGCTTCGGAGCGCAGGTGGCCGTGTCGTTACACTCGGCGCCATGTCCGACACCCCCGTCCACGAGACCGGTACGCGCCTGGTGAAGCGAGGCCTGGCCGAGATGCTGAAGGGCGGCGTCATCATGGACGTCGTCAACGCCGAGCAGGCGAAGATTGCCGAGGACGCCGGTGCCTGCGCCGTCATGGCGCTCGAGCGCGTCCCTGCCGACATCCGTGTCGACGGCGGTGTCGCCCGCATGAGCGACCCCGAGATGATCCAGGGCATCCAGGAGGCCGTGAGCATCCCGGTCATGGCCAAGGCCCGCATCGGGCACTTCGTCGAGGCCCAGATCCTGCAGGCCCTCGAGGTCGACTACGTCGACGAGTCCGAGGTCCTGAGCCCGGCCGACGAGGCCCACCACATCGACAAGTGGGCCTTCGACGTGCCCTTCGTGTGCGGTGCCACGAACTTGGGCGAGGCCCTCCGGCGCATCTCCGAGGGTGC
>CAIYXG010000190.1 GCA_903930035.1 uncultured Actinomycetes bacterium
CGCCGGCTTCTCGGCGGTGACCAAGACCTGGTGCACGGAGTTCGAGCAGCGGGTCGCCGAGTTCTGCCTGCGGGTCGCCGGGCCGCAGGCGATGGAGTGGAACCGGGTGTCACGGGGGCTCTGCTACTCCCCCGCCTACACCGTGATGGGCGGCACCACGTCGATCCTGCGCAACATCGTCGGCGAGCGTCTCCTGGGGCTCCCCAAGGAGCCGGGGCGGTAGGTTCTTGCCATGACGGCGCCCGCCACCGGTACCTCCATCCACTACAAGACCTGCCCGCTGTGCGAGGCGACCTGCGGCCTCGAGGTCGAGGTGGTCGACGGGGCCGTCCGGCGCATCCGTGGCGACATGGACGACGTCTTCTCGAAGGGCTACCTCTGCCCCAAGGGGTCCACGCTCAAGCAGCTCCACGAGGACCCCGACCGCCTGCGCCAGCCGCTCGTGCGCAAGGACGGCGTGCTAGCACCCGCCACCTGGGAGGAGGCCTACGCCGCGGTCGCCGACGGGCTGGGCCGGGTGCAGGCCGAGCACGGTCGTGACGCGGTGGCCCTCTACCTGGGCAACCCCAACGCCCACACGCTGGCGGGCACGGTCATGGGCGTGCCGCTCATCAAGGCGCTCGGGACCAAGAACCTCTACTCGGCCTCGACGGTGGACCAGATGCCCCGGCACGTCGCGTGCGGGCTGCTGTTCGGGAACCCGGGCGCCATGCCGGTCCCCGACCTGGACCGCACGGAGTACCTGCTCATGCTCGGGGCCGACCCGCTCGAGTCCAACGGGAGCCTGTGCACCGCGCCCGACTTCCCGGGCCGGCTCGCGGCCATCCGGTCGCGCGGCGGCAAGGTGGTCGTGGTCGACCCCCGCCGCTCCCGCACCGCCCAGGTGGCCGACGAGCACGTGTCCATCCGCCCCGGCACCGACGCCCTCTGGGTGGCGGCGCTGACCACCGAGGTGCTGGCCACCCGCGGCGTGCAGCTGGGCGCTGCCGAGGGGCTGGTGACGGGCGCCGAGGGGCTCGCCGGGGCCCTGGCGCCGTTCACCCCGGACTCGGTCGCCGAGCTGTGCGGGATCGACGCGGCGACCACCCGCCGGATCGCCGCCGAGCTGTCCGACGGCCGTGCGGCGGCCGTCTACTCCCGCATCGGCACGCACACGGTGTCGTTCGGGACGCTGGCGGCGTGGGCCGTGGACGTCCTCAACCTGGTGACCGGCAACCTGGACCGTCCCGGCGGGATCATGTGGTCCGCCCCGTGCCACGGCCGGCCGACGGTCGCGGGCGAGCAGCCCGGCGGCCGCGGGTTCCGCGCCGGCCGCTGGACCAGCCGGGCCAAGGGGTTCCCCGAGGTCCGCGGCGAGCTCCCCGTGGCCACGCTGCCCGACGAGATCGAGACGCCCGGCGAGGGACAGGTGCGGGCGCTGGTCACCGTGGCCGGCAACCCGGTGGTGTCCAACCCCGACTCGGCGCGGCTGGACCGGGCGCTGGCCGGTCTGGACTTCATGGTGTCGGTCGACATCTACCTGAACGAGACGACGCGCCACGCCGACGTGGTGCTCCCGC